>NZ_JBHYHC010000004.1:0-181955 GCF_042738955.1 Umezawaea sp. NPDC059074 | reverse complement strand
GGGCTGTCCCAGAAGCAGCTGGCCAATTCCAGCACCCTCAGCGTCCGGGCGATCCGCGACCTGGAGAACGGACGGGTGCGGCAGCCGAGGACGGACACGCTGCGCCTGCTCTCCGCGGCGCTCGGGCTCGGCGTCCCGGAGATGGACCGGCTGGCGAACGACCACCTGCCGGGCGCGTTGACGAGGGAGGCGGAACCGGCCGTGGGCGGTCCGTTCCTCGGCCGCGAGCAGGAGGTGGCGGCGCTGACGGCGATGCTCGGCCCCAAGCGCCACCGGCTGGTCACGATCACCGGGATCGAGGGCGTCGGCAAGACGCGGCTCGCGCTGGAGGTGGCGCGCGGACTGGAGACGACCGAGGGCCTCACGGTCGTCTGGCTGCCGCTCGACGACGACCGGTTCCGGGGCGGGAGCACCCCGGTGGGCGCTCCGGAGCGGCCCGCGTGGTTGCGCGAGGTCGTGCGCTCCGGGCTCGACGGACGGCGACGGCTGGTCGAGACCAGCGCGGAGGTGGACGGCCTCCTCGTCCTCGACGGCGCCCGGCCGGAGGACGAGCTGGAGGCGTTGACGACCAACATCCTGGCGGCGTGCCCCCTGCTCCGGATCCTCGTCACGACGAGGGACCCCGTCGGCATGCCCCTCGACACCCTCTTCCCCCTCGCGCCGCTGCCGCTGCCGTCGGCCGACACCCCGACGGCGGACCTGGACCAGGTGGCGTCGGTGGCGCTGCTGCTCAACCGGATGAAGCGGATCCAGCCCGCCTTCCGGCCCGACCACCGCACCCTCGCGGACGTCGCCGGCATCTGCCGCGCGCTCGACGGCATCCCCGCCGCGCTCGAGGTCGCCGCCCACTGGAGCCTGATCTACTCGCCGAGGCAGCTCGCCCACCAGCTCGACACCGAGCCGCTCAGCGTCGTGCGGCGACCCCACGGCGACCACCGGAGGCCGGAGGCCTTCGCGTCGGTCCACCGCACCATCGCCGCGCTGAGCAGGCGCCAACGCGACCTGCTGTCAACGATGTCAAGCGAGACCGACGACTACTGGTCGGTGCCGGAGGCGGCGACCCGGATGGGCATGACGGCGGCCGAGTGCGCGGACGACGTCTACCACCTGCTCATCCTCGGCGTGCTGCGCCGCGTGGACCGCCACGACGTGGCGACGTTCCGGATGCTCAACATCGTCGGCATCGCCTGGCTGACCGCGGCCGCGTGACCCGACACCGCCAGGAGGGATGACCCAGTGCGACTCTGCACCCTGAACACCGAGACCGGCGAGGACGTCGGCGTGGCGGTCCCCGACGGGATCGCCGTGCTGAGCCTCGTCAACGCGACCGCGGGCACCGACTACGGCCCGACCCTGCTCGACGTCATCGTGAAGGGCGAGGCCGCCGCGCTCGCGGCCACGGTCGCGGGCCTGCCGCACCAGGGCGTGCTCGCCGTGGCCGAGCCGGACTTCGGCCCGCTCTACCGGCACCCGCCGAAGCTGTGGGGCGTGGGCCTCAACTACGCGCGCCACGCCGACGACCTGGGGGTGGGGCAGCCGACCGACGCCCCCGGCTCGTACCTGCGGCCGTCCTCCACGGTGATCGGCGACGGCGACGCCATCCTGCTCCCCGCGCAGTCCCAGCGGGTCACCGCCGAGGCCGAACTCGGCGTCGTCATCGGCACCACCTGCCGCGACGTGCGGCCCGAGGACGCCGGGTCGGTGATCTTCGGGTACACCGCGGTCCTGGACATGACCGCCGAGGACGCGATCCGGGTCAACGCGCGGCACATCCCGTGGGCGAAGGCCTTCGACACCTTCTGCAGCCTCGGCCCGTGGATCGTCACGCCCGACGAGGTCCCCGACCTCGCCTCGGTGCGGATCTCCACGGTCGTCAACGGGGAGACGATCGCGTCCAACCAGGTGTCCGCGATGATGTACGACCCGCACTGGCTGGTCGGCTACTTCTCCGGCGGCATGGTCCTCGAAGCCGGGACCGTGATCGCCACGGGGACGCCTGGCGCGGGTGTCATCGCCGACGGGGACACGGTGGAGGCCCGTGTCGTAGGCGTCGGCGACCTCCGCAACACCGTCCGGCTCGGCCCGGCCGCGCGGTAGGCCGGGAGGCAGTTGGGCCCCGCGCGGAGCGCTTTTCTGCCGGGGTTCTGCCGCCGGTGGGAGCACATTTCCTTGATATTGTCGGAAACAGCGATTTCCCGCACTTTCTGCTTGAGGTGTTCAATGTCAGAGACATCGCAGTCGGTCATCGAGGATCAGCGATCTCCTGAAGTCGAAATCCTGGACTGCACGCTCCGCGACGGCAGTTACGCCGTGGACTTCCAGTTCAGCGAGGCGACGATCAGGAGCGTCCTGAGCGGCCTCGAGGGATCGGGTGTCCGTTTCATCGAACTCGGGCACGGTTTGGGACTCAACGCCGCCGAACGCACGCCGCACGCCACGCGTGTTTCCGACGCGCGGTGCTTCCGCATCGCGTCCGAGGTCTTGACGACGGCGAGTTGGGGAATGTTCTGCATTCCGGGAATCGCCGAGCTGGACCACCTCAGGCAGGCGGCGGACGCCGGTATGCGGTTCGTCCGGGTCGGCGTGGACATCTCCACCGTCGCACCGGCGGAGGACTTCCTCGCGCTGGCGAAGGACCTCGGCATCACGACGTTCGTCAACCTCATGAAGACGAACCTGCTGGGCCTGGACGGCGTCACGGACGCGGTCCGGCGGTGCGCGGGGTTCGGCGCGGACACCGTCTACCTCGTCGACTCCGTCGGCGGGTACCTGCCCTCGGACGTCACCGAGCTGTTCGAGGAGGTCGGCCGGTCCGTGGACGTCCCCCTCGGCTTCCACGGGCACGACAACCTGAACCTGGCCAACGCCAACTCGCTCGCCGCCGCGATGGGCGGGGCGAAGTTCGTCGACACGACGCTCGACGGCATCGGCCGCGGGGCCGGGAACACGGTGACCGAGGCGTTCGCGGCGACCCTGTACGCCAGGGGGGACCGCACCACGTACGACTTCCGGGCCCTCGCGGAACTGAGCGAGTCCGTCGTGCGCCCGCTGGAGCGGCTGCACGACGACCGCACGTACCAGCTCGTCGGCGGCATCACCCGGACGCACTCCAGCTTCTTCCCGCTGATCAGCAGGTGCGCCGAGATCGCGAACGTCGACGTGTTCGAACTGATGGCCGCGGTCGCCGACATCGACCGCGTCCACCCGGCGGAGGCCGTGGTGCTGGAGGCCGCCAGCACCATGGTCGCGCGCTAGTCCCCGTCCGCTTTGCCGAAGAGGAAGTCCTGTGGAACCGAGAACCCCGGTTGTCCTGCTGATCGACCCCGCGAACAGCGGCAACGGGCGCGAGTACCGGACCGCCATCCGCGACCTGGGGTTCCGCGTGGTCTCGCTGTCCGCGGGTCCGTCGTCGGCGAAAGCGCCCGTCGACCCCGACGAGCAGGTGGTGCGCGCCGACGACGTGGACGACGCCGTCCGGCGGGTCCGCGAGTCCGGGCTCGATCCCCACGCCGTCGTCCCTGCGGACGGGATGAGCGTGCACCTGGCCGACGAGATCGCGGCCCGGCTCGGCCTGCCCGGCAACGACCCCGCCCTGAGCGCGGCACGGCGGAACAAGGCGGCGATGCGGCTGCGGGCCGAGGCGGCGGGCGTCCGCGTCCCGGAGTTCCGGCTGGTCCACTCCCTCGACGACATCGCGGAGGCCGCGCACGACATCGGCTTCCCCGTCATCGTGAAGCAGACGATGGGGTCCGGGTCGTACGGCGTGCAGGTGGTCGGCGACCCGGCGGGCCTGGACGAGGCGACCAAGGCGCTGGCGGTGGACAAGAGCGACCGGCCGGTCACCGAGTGGCTGGTGGAGCGGTACGTCCGCGGGTGCGAGTACGCGGTGAACTTCTACAGCGCCGACGGCGAGCACCGGATGGTCGACGCCTGGGAGTACCGGCAGCCCGACGACCGCGACTACGACTTCCCCCTGTGGGACATCGTCCAGATCGGCGCCGACCACCCCGACCACGGTCCGGTGGAGCGGTTCGTCGAGCAGGTGCTCGACGCGTTCGGCGTGCGCTGGGGCCCAAGCCACATCGAGGTCAAGTGCGAGGGCGACGACGTCCACCTGATCGAACTCGCCGCCCGCTTCTCCGGCGGGCCCGCCGTGCCGCTGTGGGGCAGGCACTCGGACGTGAAGCCGTTCCACGAGGCCGTGGAGTGCTTCCTCGGCCGCCGTCCGCTGGTGATCGGCGGCGACCACGCCTTCCGGTCCGTGCTCGGCTCCGTGGTCGTCCGCAACGACGTCGGCCCCGGCACGCTCGTGGCCGTGCACGGGATGGACGAGTTCACCGCCCTGCCCGGCGTCGCGGACGTGCTCGTGGAGTTCGAGCCGGGCGACCGCGTTCCGGTCACCAACCACAACATGTGCATCCCGGTCAGCGCCTCGGTGCACGGCCCGGACCGGGCGACCGTGTTCGGCGTCATCGCCGCCGCGCGCGCCGCGGTCCGGCTGGAGATCGACTTCGACGCCGCCGACACGGGCGGGCACGGGTAGTCGTCCGCCGCGGCAGGTCTTTTCGTTCCGCGAGAAAGGGTTCTCAATGGGAAAGAAGCTCAGTCAGGCGCAGGTCGACTTCTACCGGGAGAACGGGTTCTGCGTCGTCGACGGGATATTCGACGCGGGGCTGATCGAGAAGGCGCGCGCCGTCGTCGACGGGCTGCTCGTGTCCGCCGACCTCGCGGGCGTGGCCGAGGCCGAGCCGGAGGACAGCTCGAAGGCCCGCCGCATCTGGGCCCCGACCTCGCGCGACGAGCTGTTCGCCGCCATCGCGGAGGACGCGGGCCTGCTGGACGCCGTCGAGCAGTTGATCGGCTCCGACATCGTGCTCCAGTACTCGAAGCTCAACGTGAAGCCGCCGCGCGTGGGCAGCGTCGTCGAGTGGCACCAGGACTTCTCGTTCTACCCGCACACGAACACCGACCTGGTCGCCACGCTGATCTACCTCGACGACGCGACGCGGGAGAACGCCTGCCTGCGGGTCGTGGCGGGGTCGCACCGGCACGGCCTGTTCCACCACGAGGCGGAAGGCCACTTCGTGGGCAAGGTCGAGTCGCCGTCGGCCGTGGGGCTGGACGACTCGGCCGTCGTCGACTGCGAGGGGGCCGCGGGCGCGGTGGTGTTCATCCACCCCCTGCTGCTGCACTCGTCGGAGAAGAACCTCTCGGACCTGTACCGCCGCGTCTTCATCCCGTCCTACCGCGCGGCCGACGCGCTGCCGATCTACTACGGCCCGCACGCCGCGCACAACGAGCCGACGGCGAAGCTGGTGCGGGGCAAGGCTTCCCGGTCCGTCCGGAGCGAGGCCGGGTCGTGGCGGCTGCCGATCGCGGCGGCGGAGTTCAACTCGCTGTACCAGATCCAGGAGGGCTCGCACGTGAGCAACGGGGCGAAGTCGGCCACCGGCTACTTCTCCCACGAGGCCGACGAAGCCGACGCGGAGACCGCGGCGAGCGCCTCGATGTGACCCGACCACCACCCCGACCGCAGGACCAGTCACCCGACCAGGAGTCGTCAGCACCGCCATGACCAGCTCACCAACCGGAACGCCCGCCGTCGTGCTGATGGACCCCTACGGGGAGAGCGTCCGCTTCAAACCGCTGGTGGCCGAGCGCGGCATGGACGTGATCTCCGTCTACACCATGCCCCGCGAGTACGTCGTGGCCCGGTGGCCCCAGCACCGGGAGGGCGAGGCGGTCACCGTCTACGCCGTGGAGCTGGACGAGATCCGCGCGCGGCTCGCCGACCTGGGCGCCGACATCCGCGCGGTGGTCCCCGCCAACGACGTGGCCGTGGCCAAGGCGGACACGCTGGCCGACGAGCTCGGCCTGCCCGGCAACGGCGCGCGGCTCGCGCTCGCCCGCCGGGACAAGTCGGTGATGCGGGAGACCGCCGCGCGGGCCGGGGTCCGCATCCCCCGGTTCGCGCTGGCCGAGGACCCGAGCGCCATCGCCCGCGCCGCGCTCGACGTGGGGTTCCCCTCCATCGTCAAGCAGACGGCCGGGGCCGCGTCCCACGGCACCCGGCTGGTGAGCGGTCCCGAGGACGTCGAGGACCTCTCGACCCTGCACCGCACCGACCCCTTCGGGCGGCCGGTCGAGGCGTGGCTGGTCGAGCAGTACGTGCGGGGCAGGGAACTGGGCGTGAACTCCTTCTCGCACGACGGGGAGCACCACGTCGTGGACGTCTGGGAGTACCGGCAGCCCGACGACCGCGACTACTCGTTCCCCTACTGGGAATGGGCGCAGATCTCGCGGGACGACCCCGACTGGCCGCTCGCCGTCGACTACGCGCGGCAGGTGCTCGACGCGTTCGGCGTCGGCCTCGGGCCCTGCCACACCGAGATCAAGGTCTCCGGGGGAGAGGCGTACCTGATCGAACTGGGCGCCCGCCTGCCCGCCTACCCCATGGTCGACGCGTGGATCGCGCACAGCGACTTCGAGCCGCACCGCCAGACCCTGGACTGCCGGCTGGGCGAGGTGCCGCGGATGGCGAAGGAACCGGTGCGGTTCGACGCCTTCTGCGGCGCCAACGCCATCCGCAACGACGGGCCCGCCGGTCGTCTGGTGGAGATCCGCGGGCTGGACGAGGTGGAGCGGATGCCCGGCGTGGACAAGCTGGTGGTCGGCTACCGGCCGGGCGACGCGGTGCCGACGACCGACAGCATCCAGACCATCCCGGTCAAGGTCAGCGTCTCCGCGCCGGACCGCGCGGAGCTGATCCGGCGCATGGCCGAGGTCCGCGCCACCGTCGACCTCGTGATCGACCCGCTCCGCTGACCGCGCTCCGCTGTCCCCAGCGAAAGGACGCCGCCCGATGCTGACCATCGCCAAGGAGTTCCACTTCTCCGCCAGCCACCAGCTGGCCCACCTGCCCGCCGACCACCAGTGCGCCCGGCTGCACGGGCACAACTACGTCATCGAGATCGAGCTGCGCGCCCACCCGGACGAGCTGACCCCGGCCGGGTTCGTGCGGGACTACGGCGAGCTGGACGACTTCAAGAAGTGGGTCGACGCCGAACTCGACCACCGGCACCTGAACGACCGGGTCGCGGGCGCGAACCCGTCCGCCGAGAACATCGCGATGTGGGTGTACCGGGAGTGGAGCGGCCGCATCCCCGAGCTGTCCGCGGTCCGGGTCTCCGAGACGCCGAAGACGTGGGCCGAGTACCGGCCGATCGTGGCGGGGTCGCGGTGACCGCCGTCCTGACGCGACGGCTGGTCGTCAGCGAGGTCTTCGGCCCGACCGTGCAGGGCGAGGGCCCGTCGTGCGGCAGGCGCTGCGGGTTCCTCCGGCTCGGCGGCTGCAACCTGCACTGCCGCTGGTGCGACACCCCGTACACGTGGGACTGGCGCGGCGTGGCCGACGGCGGGGTCGCCTACGACCCGAAGGTCGAGCTGACGACGATGGACGTGGACGACGTCGCCTCGGCGGTGCTCGCCATGGACGCCGACCTCACGGTCATCACCGGAGGTGAGCCGCTCAACCAGCAGCGCGGTATGGTGCCCCTGGTGGAGAAGCTCGTGGGGGCGGGCAACCGGGTCGAGATCGAGACCAACGGCACGGTCGTCCCGGTCGAGGCCCTGCTGGGCCACGAGGTGGTGCGGTTCAACGTGTCCCCGAAGCTCGCGCACGCGTCCGACCCGCTGGCGCGGCGCATCCGGCCGGAGGCGCTGCGGGCGCTGAACGACAACCCCGGCACCGCGTTCAAGTTCGTCTGCCGGGACTCGGCCGACCTGGACGAGGTCGCGGGTCTGGTGGACCGGTTCGCGCTGCGGTCCGTCTGGATCATGCCCGAGGGCACCTCCGCGCGGCAGATCGGCGAACGGCTCGCCGACCTCGCCGACGAGGTCGTCCGCCGCGGCTGGAACCTGTCCACCCGGCTCCACGTCCTCGCGTGGGGAGACGCGCGAGGCGTCTGAAAACGCGACCGTACAGTTCGATCCGGTCGCCCCGCCGGTCATTCCCGGCAGAAAGGGGTTCGTCCGGCGAAAGCAGTGGAGCACATGAATTTCCTGACCCCGTACCGACGGTTGTTCACGCTGCCGAAATTCCTCTCGTCTCTGGTGGCGGCGGTGGCGGGCAAGCTGATGCTCGGGATTTCCTCGGTCGCGCTCCTGCTGGCGACCGCGGACCACCGGGGTTTCCACCAGGCGGCCGTCGTGGTCTCGGTGTCGGCGCTGGCGGGCGTGACCGTCCCGCTGCGCGGCAGGCTCATGGACCGCTTCGGCTACGCCGTCGTGATGCTCCCGTCGCTCGTGGTGTACCTGGGCGCGTTGACCGTCCTCGTGCTGAACGAACGCGCGCAAGGACCGTTCGCCACGACCGTGGCCTGCGCGTTCGTCTCGTCTGCCGCCATACCCACCATCCAGGTCGTGACGAGGCTGATGTGGCGCGCGATGACCACCGGCGACCTGCGGACGACCGTCCTGTCGCTGGACGCGGTCCTGACCGACGTGGGGTTCATCGTGGGGCCGACCATCGGGGCGTTCCTGGTGGTGGCCGTGGCGCCGTGGGCGGCCCTGGCCGCGTCCGCGCTGCTGAGCACCTGCGCGACCGTCCTGCTGCTCTCCCTCAAGCTGCCCCACCAGCGCAAGCAGCCGCGGTCGCCGGATCGCCACTGGCTGGGGCCGATGCGCCTCCGGGCGCTGCGCCGGACGATGGTGGCGGTGGTGTTCTTCTTCCTGGGGATCCGCGCGATCGAGCTGTCCTTCCCCGCCTGGGCGCTGGAGCACGACTCGCCGCTGTTGAGCGGGGTGCTGCTCAGCTGCATGTCGGTGGGCAGCGTGGTGGGCGGCCTCGCGCTGGGGGCGCTGCCCGCGCGGAGGTCGTCCCTGGCCACGTTCCCCGTCACGCTGACCGTGCTGTTCGCCGGAACGCTGCTGGTGGCGGCGGCCAGCTTCACCTGGACGGCGGTCCTGGTCGTGGCCGCGGCGCTCATGGGCATGGCGGTGGGGCCCAGCTTCGTCGGCCTGTACACGACCGTCGGCGAGCAGTCCCCGGCGAGCATGGCCGCGGAGACCCAGTCGTGGATCAGCTCGTTCGTGTCGCTGGGCGGAGCCCTGGGGGCGGCGCTCAGCGGCGTCGTCATCCAGTCGCTCGGGCCGGGGGCGCTGCTGGTCGCCGCGGCGCTGTCCCTCGCCGTGGCCGCCGTGGTGGCGCACGTGGCCGTGCGGACGAAAGCGGCGGAGCTGCCGCCCGTGGACGACACCCGTCGGGTCGCGACCACGGCGGGGCGTTGACGGTCTTTTCCCTCGACGGCGCTTTTCGGGGAATTGCCGATCGCAGCGGCAGAAACGGGCAGAATCGGATAGCGCGAGGCAGTTTGGCCTTCACCGGTGGATTTGCTTCCCGGCGGGACCGTAGGGTCGAAGTCACAGCTTCCGGCAAGGGATTTCCGCCATCGTCGGATCCTTCTCCCGCTCACCTCGCAAAGGAGGGGATTGCCCGATGAATCCGGAGTTCTACTCCAAGGTCGCCGAGAAGTTCGGCGGCTACTCCAGTGGGGCGCGGCGCACGACGGTCCACCCCGAGGAGGACCCGGAGGTCCTCTTCGACCGGATCACCACGGAGCTGGCCGACCCGGCGGCGCGGCTGCTGGACGTGGGGTGCGCGGACGGGCGGAACCTGCTCGCGATCGCCCCGTCGTTCGGCCACGCCCACGGCGTCGACCTCTCCCCGGAGATGCTCGACTCGGCGGCTCGCTCGCTCGCCGAGTCCGGGCTGGACCACGTGGAGTTCTCGCTGCGCGACGCCTCCTCGACCGGTTTCCCCGACGGCGCTTTCGACGTGATCACCTCCCGTCGCGGGCCGCTGTTCGCCGAGGAGTTCCACCGGTTGCTGCGACCCGGCGGCTCGCTGGTCCACCTGGGCATCGGCGAGCAGGACGTGCGGGCGCTCAAGGAGGTCTTCGGCCGCGGCCAGCTCTACCGCCGCTGGGAGGGCGACCCCGTGTCCCACGAGGAACGCGGTCGGCTGGAGCGGGCGGGGTTCACCGTGCTGCGCGAGCAGGCCGTGCCGTTCCAGGAGTACTTCCACACCGCAGCCGACCTCACCCGCTTCCTGGAGGCGGTGCCGATCTTCGAGGACTTCGACCAGGACCGGGACCGCGAGCTCTTCGACCGGTACGTCGAGGCGGCCTCCGAGGAGCGCGGCATCCTGCTGGACCGGCACTGGTTCGTGCTGCACGCCCGCCGGGGTGACCGGTGAGCGTCTTCGAGGCACTGGAGTCCGGTGTCCGCAGCTACAGCCGCTCCTGGCCGGTCGTGTTCGCCCGCGGGCGCGGCGCCCGCCTGTTCTCCGAGCAGGGCAGGCCGTACCTGGACTTCTTCGCGGGCGCGGGAGCCCTGAACTACGGGCACAACGAGCCGAACCAGCAGAAGGCGCTGCTCGACTACATCGCGGGCGACGGCGTGACGCACTCGCTGGACATGTTCACGACGGCGAAGCGCGACTTCCTGGAGACCTTCGACGAGCTGGTCCTGCGCCCACGTGAAGCCGACTACAAGGTGGTCTTCGCGGGGCCGGGCGGCACCAACGCCGTCGAGGCCGCCCTCAAGCTCGCCCGCCGGGTCACCGGCCGCCAGCTCGTCATCAGCTTCACCCGCGGGTTCCACGGCATGACGTTGGGCGCGCTGGCCGTCAGCGGCAACGCCCGCAAGCGCGCCGCCGCGGGCGTGCAGCTGACCAACGTCGTGTCGATGCCGTACGACGGGTACCTCGGCAGCGACCGGTCGGACCTCGAGTACCTCCTCGGACGGCTGCTCTCCGATCCCGCGAGCGGGTTGGACCTCCCCGCCGCGGTCATCGTCGAGACGGTCCAGGGCGAGGGCGGCGTCAACGTCGCGCGCGTCGAGTGGCTGCGCGGGCTTTCGGACCTGTGCCGTCGGCACGGCATCCTGCTGATCGTCGACGACGTCCAGATGGGCTGCGGGCGGACCGGCGGGTTCTTCAGCTACGAGGACGCCGGGATCGTGCCGGACATGGTCTGCCTGTCGAAGTCCATCGGCGGCTACGGCCTCCCGCTGTCCCTCACGCTGATCCGGCCCGAGCTGGACGTCTGGAAGCCCGGCGACCACAGCGGGACGTTCCGCGGGGTGTCGCTGGCGTTCGTGACGGGAGCGCAGGCGTTGCGCACCTACTGGAGCGACAAGGCGTTGGAGCGGTCCACGCGGACGAAGGGCGACCACGTCGCCGCCGCGCTGCGGAGCACGGCGGACCGGTTCGCCTCGGCGGGGCTGGAGGTCCGGGGCCGCGGTCTGGTGTGGGGCCTGGACTTCGGCGCCGCGGGGGAGGCCGGAACGGCCGCGAAGGTGTGCGCCGCGGCGTTCGACCGCGGCCTGCTCGTGGAGACCTCGGGCGCGCTGGGCGAGGTGGTCAAGCTGCTGCCGCCGCTGATCGTCGACGACGCCGAGCTGGCAGAGGGCCTCCAGATCATCGACGACAGCGTCGGAAGCGTCCTCGGCGGGTGAGCGCGCACGCAAGCACAGCAAGGAAGGACCCGGTCATGTCCCCAGGTGTACCGACGATCGACCTCGCCCGCTGGGTGGACGGCTCGGCCGCCGAGCGCGCGGCCATCGGCGAGCGGCTGGACACGGCCCTGCGCCGCACCGGCATGTTCCTGCTGAGCGGCCACGGCGTGCCGCGCGAGGCGGTGGACGAGCTGCGCGCGCGGGCACGGGAGTTCTTCGCCCTGCCGCGGGACGTGAAGGCGCGGTACGCGGTCGAGGCGGCCTGCGACGGCGGCTGGCTGGAGATGCACCCGCCCGGCGGGGTCGGCGTGGAGGTCGAGCACACCGCCGGACCGCCGGACCTGCACGAGTCGTTCTACGCGGGGCCGGGGCACGCCACCGGTGACGCGGAGCGCGACCGCGTCAACTACCCGGCCAACCGCTGGCCCGCCGAACTCCCCGCGTTGCGGACGGCGGTCGAGGACTACACCGGCCACCTGCTCCGGGTGTCGCGCGTGGTCAACGAGATGTTCGCGACCACGCTCGGGCTGCCCGCCGATTTCTTCACCTCGCGGGCCGAACGGGCGACGTGGACCCAAAACCTCAGCCTCTACCCCTCGCTGAACGCGATCGGCGGCGTGGCGGACGGCCAGTTCCGCAACGGGCCCCACACCGACCTCGGCACGTTCACGGTGCTCAGCCGCCAGCTCGGCGTGGGCGGCCTGCAAGGCCACGACGACGAGGAAGGCTGGTTCGCGCCCCCGTACGACCCGGACGCGCTCATCGTCAACCTCGGCGACCTGATGGAGCTGTGGACCGACGGGCGGTGGCGGGCGCTGCTGCACCGGGTGCTCCCGCCCAGCGCCACCGCGCCGGACGAGGAACTGCTGTCGCTGGTGTTCTTCTTCGAGACCGACCCCGACACGATGGTCGAACCGCTGCCCGCACCGCTGGGCGGTGGCCGTGGGGCGGCTCCCGTCCGGGCCCGGCAGAGCGTGCTGGACAAGCTCGGCGTGACGGTCGGGGGCGAGGTCCGATGAAGGTCGTGGCCGTGGTGTCCGGCGGCATCGACTCCGTGGTGATGGCCCACCACCTCGCCGCGCAGGGGCACGAGCTGCACCTGGTGTCGGTCGACTACGGGCAGCGCCACCGCAAGGAACTGGACTGCGCGGCCGCAGCGGCCCGCAGGCTCGGCGCGCCCTACGAGCAGGTCGACCTGCGGGGGCTGAGCGGCGTGATGCGCGGGTCCTCGCTGACCGATCCGGGGGTCGACGTCCCCCGGCCGGACCGGCCGACCGCGGGGAACCCCAACATCGTCCCCAACCGCAACGCGGTGCTGCTGTCCGTCGCGTTCGCCCTGGCGGTCAGCGTGTCCGCGCGGGCCGTGTCGGTCGGCGTGATGGCCGAGGACGTCGGGCCCTCCGACACCTCGCCCGAGTTCCTGCGGCGGTTCCTGGAGATGGAACGCGTGGCGACGCGCGGCTCGGTCGACGAGGAGCTCGAACTCCTGGCGCCGCTGATCGAACTCCCCAAGACCGGGGTGATCTCGCTCGGCGAGGAGCTGGGCGTTCCGTGGGAGCGGACGTGGACGTGCTTCCGGGGCGAGGAGGTGCACTGCGGAGCCTGCGCGGCGTGCACGGAGCGGCGCGGGGCGTTCACCAGCCTCGGGCTGGCCGATCCCGTCCCGTACCGGGAACCCGCGCTCCCGTTGTCCACCTAGGACGTCCGGCGGCGCGACCCTGACGTAACCCGCAGTACGAGAGGAAGCAGCACGGATGTCATCGACGGTCGACATGGAAGACTGGGCGAGCGGCCGGATCAGCTCGGGGAGCGAGGACCCCCTGGTCGACATCGGCCGCCGACTGCTCAAGGAAATCGGCGAGGACCCCGACCGCGACGGTCTGCGCACCACGCCGGAGCGCTTCGCGCGCTGGTGGCGGGAGTTCATCGACTACGACCCCGGCACCATCTCGACGCTGTTCGAGACCACGACGAGCGACCAGATGGTCACGGTGTCCGACATCGAGGTGTGGTCGCTGTGCGAGCACCACCTGCTGCCCTTCCGGTGCTCCATCACCATCTCCTACCGGCCGACCGGGAGCCTGCTCGGCCTGTCGAAGTTCGCGCGCATCGCCCACCGGCACGCCCACCGCCTCCAGGTGCAGGAGCGGTTGGTCAGCGACATCGCCCGTGACGTGTCGGCCATCACCGGCAGCCCGGACGTGGCCGTCGTCGCCAGGGGGGAGCACCTCTGCATGACGATGCGCGGGATCAAGACGAGCGCGAACATGACGTCGACCTCGTACCTCGGCGCGTTCGGCGACGACGCGACCCTGCGCGCCGAACTGCTGGCGATCACGCGCCCCTGACCGGGGTTCGAGGCGCACCCCCGGCACCGGAGCGGCCGGTCTCGGGGGTGCCGAGCGTATTTGACTGAAAGTTCGGTAACATGGGGGGATGGCGCGACCACCTTCCATCGACGAAGCCGACCTGCTGGACCTGCTCGTGTCGGTGTTCCGCGAGAAGGGGTTCGACGGGACCGCGATCGGCGACCTGTCGGCGGTCTCCGGACTCCAGCGGGCGAGCCTCTACCACCGGTTCCCGGACGGCAAGGAGCAGATGGCGGACGTCGTCCTCGCCAAGGTCGGCAAGCGGTTCCTGTGGATCCTGGAGCCGATGCGGGAGGAGCGGGACGTCGCCGAGGGCGTGGAGGAGACCGCCCGCCGCCTCGGTGACTTCTACGGCGCGGGCGCGTTGTCCTGCGTGCTGGACACGATGACGCTGGCCGGGACGCCGGAGAAGATCCGGGAGCACGCGCGGGCGCTCGCCAGGACGTGGATCGACGCCATGGCCGAGGCGTCGCGGCGGGCCGGGCGTCCGGCCGACGAGGCGACGCGCGCCGCGAAGGACGCGTTCCTCCGCATCGAGGGCGCTCTGGTGCTGGCGCGGGTGACCGGCGACACCGAGGTCTTCGCGGAGACCGTGGCGCTGCTGCCGGGCATCCTGCTGCCGGGGCCGGAGGAGGGCTAGTCCTCGGGCCCCGGCCACCGGTCACAGGTCGAGCACCAGCCTGGGGCAGCGGGAGCGGGAGACGCAGATCATCATCGTGTCGACGGGCTCGGAGTGGTCCAGGTAGTCGTCCCGGTGATCGGGAACGCCCTCCAGCACCCGCGTCTCGCAGGTGCCGCAGAACCCCTGCGTGCACGAGTAGTCCGCCTCGACGCCCGCCTCCAGCAGGGCGTCCAGCACCGTGACGCCGTCCTCGACGCGAACGTCCACTCCGGACACCGCGCAGTGGACGTCGAACGCCGCGCCCTCGGGTGGGACGCCGTCCGCGATGAAGCGCTCGACGTGCAGTGAGCCGGGTTCCCAAGCGGCGCAGGCGTTTTCCACGGCCTCGACCATCGACTCGGGGCCGCAGCAGTACACGGCGGTGCCCGCGGTCGGCGTGCCCAGGACGTCGGCGATCGGGACGCGCCCCCCGGTGTCGCTCGGCACGAGGTGGACGCGGTCGCCGAACGCGCGCAGGTCGTCGGCGAAGGCCATGGTGGACGCGGACCTGCCGCCGTACCAGAGGGTCCAGGGCGTGCCGGACCGCTCGGCCTCGACGACCATCGGCAGGATCGGCGTGATGCCCACGCCGCCCGCCACGAACACGTAGCGCTCGGCCGGGTCGAGGGCGAAGAGGTTCCTCGGCGCGCCGACGGTGAGCGAGGCGCCCTCGACGGCGTGGTCGTGGAGCCAGGCGGAGCCGCCGCGCGAGGGTTGTTCGAGCAGCACGGCGACGCGCCAGCGCGACCGGTCCGCCGGGTCGCCGCACAGCGAGTACTGGCGGGTCGTCCCGGTCGGGAGGGTCACGTCGACGTGCGCGCCGGGCCGCCACGGCGGCAGGTCGCGGCCGTCGGCGGCCACGAGGGTCAGGGCGACCACGCCGGTCGCGACCTCGGCGCGCGCGGCGACCGTGACGTCCAGCCGCTCCTCGGTCGTGACGGGTGGCAGGGCTTGGTCGACGCTCATGGGGACTCCTCGGGGAGGGGATCGGAAGGCAATACCGAACGTACGGTAAAAAACCGCGAACGCAAATCCGAGTCCCGTTTCGGACGTGCATCCGTTGGGGTGCAAAGGAAGCGGTCGGATCGGACGATGGCGGTCGGCGGTGAGGTGTCCTGGGTCACTTGATATTTACCGATCGTTCGGTAACGTGAGTGCCGTCAGCCCTTCCGAGCACGAGGAGCACGTTCATGAGCAGCAAGACCGCCGTAGTGGTGCTGTCCGACCCGTCCACCGGCACCGAGGAGGCCGTGGGCCGGGTGTTCAACGCCTTGGCCGCGGCCTGGGACTTCGCGCAGGGCGGCGAGGCCCTGGTGGTCTTCCAGGGCACGGGCACCCGGTGGCCCGCGGTGCTGGCGGACCCGGCCCACCCCGCGCACGAGCTGTACACCGCGGTGAAGAAGCAGGTCGCCACGGTGGCGTCCGGCGGCTGCGCGATCACCTTCGGCGCGACCGAGGGCCTGGAGGGCGAGGGCATCTCCACGGTCGCCCAGAACCAGGCTCCGGGCACCGTCGGTGTCGGCAGCCTGCGCGAACTGGCCCAGTCCGGCTACACCGTCCTGACCTTCTGACGTCGTGGCCGACCTCGCCGATCGACTCGCCTTCCACCCCGGCGAGCTCGCGGCTCAGCGGGTGGCCGGCACCTCCGAGTTGGCGGCGAGGGTCCGGCCGATCATCTCGGGCGCGATCCCGCGCGGCGCGTTCGACTTCCTGACCCGCCAGCGGATGCTGGTCTTGGGCGCCCAGGACCGCGACGGACGACCGTGGGCGACCACGCTCGTCGGGCAGGAGGGGTTCCTGTCCGCCCTCGACGAGCACACCCTGCGGGCGGGAGCCCGTGTGGTGGGCACGGACCCGCTGGCCGAGGTGCTGCGGGACGAGGCGGACGTCGGGACCCTGGTCATCGACCTGGTGGCGCGCAAGCGATTGCGGATCAACGGGCGGTGGCGGCCGGTGGACGGGGGCGGTGAGGTCGACGTGCACCAGGCGTTCGGCAACTGCCCCAAGTACATCCAGGCGCGGGTCATGCGGGACGACGAGTCCGCGGACTTCCACCCGGTGGCGCACCGGGGGCGGGAGCTGGACACGCTCCAGTCCGTCCTGGTGTCGACCGCCGACACGTTCTTCGTCGGGACGGCCGCCGCGGGCGGCGTGGACGTCTCGCACCGCGGTGGCAACCCCGGTTTCGTGAAGGTCCTCTCGGCCACCGAGCTGAGCTGGCCGGACTACGTGGGCAACGCGATGATGATGACCGCGGGCAACATCGGCCTGAACCCCTTGGCGGGCCTGCTGTTCCCGGACTGGGAGTCGGGGTCGACGTTGCAGCTGACCGGGACCGCCGAGGTCCGCCGGACCGAGGGCTCCACGCGCGGCCCGGAGAACGGCCAGGAGACGGTGTTCACGATCGCCGAGTCCGTCTGGACGGAGAACGCCTTCCCCGCGGGCTGGTCGGAACCGGCCTACTCGCGCTTCAACTGAGCAGGGGGTCGGGCGCCTCCCCGCCCGACCCCCGACCCGAGTGGACGGTGACGATGACGCACATCCCGAACCTGACGACCCGCGCCGCGCGAGCAGGCGCCCACAGCCCGCCGGGGCGGGCCCTGCCGCTGGCGCCCGCGCTGCACCAGACCACGGTGAACACCTACCCGGACCTGGCCGCGCTGCACCGGGTCCTCGACGGCGAGGAGGACGGGCAGGTCTACTACCGCTTCGGCCACTACAACGGCCAGGTGCTCGAACGGGCCGTCGCCGACCTGGAGGGCGCGGCCGACGCGGTGGCCACGGCGTCCGGCATGGCCGCCCTCACCGGCGTCGTGCTCGCCCTCGTCGAGTCTGGCGGTCACGTCGTCGCCGACCGCAACGCCTACGGCGGCACCCGCCACCTGCTCGACGTCGACCTGCCGCGGCTCGGCATCGAGACCACCCTGGTCGACGCCGCGGACCTCGCCGAGGTGGAACGGGCCCTCACCCGGCGCACCGGGCTCCTGCTCGTGGAGGCGCTGACCAACCCGACGGTGCGCGTGCCGGACCTGCCCGCCCTCGTGGACCTCGCCGCGGGCTTCGGAACCACGGTCGCCGTCGACGCGACGTTCGCCAGCCCGGCGCTGGTCCGGCCGCTCGACCACGGCGCGGACCTGGTCTGGCACAGCGTCCCCAAGTACCTCGGCGGCCACTCCGCGGCCATGGGCGGCGTCGTCGCGGGCGACGCGGGCCTCGTCGACCTGGTCCGCCAGTCCGTCGTCAGCCTCGGCGCGACCCTCGGCCCGTTCGACGCGTGGATGGCCCTGCTGGGCCTGAAAACCCTTCCCCTGCGGATGCGGGCGCACACCCAGGGCGCGGTGGCCGTCGCCGCGTTCCTCGCCGCGCACCCGGCGGTCGCGCACGTCCACCACCCGAGCCTGCCCGGCCACCCGCACGCCACCACCGCGGCCCGGCTCTACCCCGAGGGAACGGGCGGGATGCTCTCGTTCGAGCTGGCAGGCGGACGCCCGGCCGTCGACGACCTCATCCGCCGCCTCGGCCCGGCCATCCCGCTGTCCCCGAGCCTCGCCGACGTGGCGACGACCCTCGTCCACCCCGCCACGACCACCCACCGCTCACTGCCGCCGGACGAGCTGGCGCTGCTCGGCGTCACCGAGGGCCTGATCCGCCTCTCGGTCGGCGTCGAGGACCCCGCCGACCTCGTCGCCGAACTCGGTGCGGCCCTCGGCTGACGTCACCAGCCCTCGACGAGTCCCCACCAGAGCGAGGACTCGTCGACGGTGGGGTCCTTCTCCCGCACGACCTCGAAGAACCGGTCCAGCCGGTCGTAGGTCTCGTCGTCGAACGGCGCGGCGCGCAGGGCGGTGTTCACGCCGTACCAGCGCCACGCCGTCTCGACGAGCAGCGCGCCGGAGCCGTTGATCCAGAACCGGGGGACGGTCGACGTCTCCAGGGTGGAGAAGCCCTCGACCGTGCCGGTGTCGGCGGCGGTGAGCACGTCCGCGTTCGCGAGCGTGCCGAGCCGGTAGCGGACCTGGTCCTCGTCCTCGACCACCGCGTCGAACGTCGGCTGGAACTGCGTCGGCGCGACGACCGGCAAGCCCCACCGCCGGTAGGCCCCGACGTCGGCGGCGGGCAGCCGCCACGCCGCCGCCGACTCGGGCGGCACGACCCGCACCGAGGGCACGACCAGCTCGTCCAGGGGCGCGGTGAGCGAGTGCTCGTACAGTTCGAGTGGCTCCACGGCGTCGAATCCTACGGGTGGCCCTGGGACATCCACCGGTTGATCGCCGACCAGTTCTCCCTCCGGGTGCCGTCCAGGCTCCAGGTGATGGCGGCGTTCTTGTACTGGCCGACGACGCCCGCGCAGTCGTGGTTGGGCATCGAGCAGGGCACGCGTTCGGAGTAGATCCGGGTCACCTGGTCCGGTTGGATGCCGCGGGCCTGGAGCTCGGCCTGCATGATCTGCTCGGAGTGCAGACCACCGGGGTCGTTGGCCTGCACCAGGTACTGCTTGCCGGTCGGCGTCTCGTACTCGTACACGGCGACGTTCTGGTGCGAGCCGACGCCCTCGGACAGCCGGCGCTCGTAGGCCATCTTGGACAGGTCGGTCTCGCCCAGCCGCACCGGGCCCTGCCTGCCGCACACCGCGAGCCCGTACGGGTCGATGAACAGCAGCGGGTTGCCCGCGTACGCGTAGTGGTTGGGCGACGGCGCGAGCCCGAGCGGGTCGGGGCCGGTGTAGCGGCCGGTCCGCGGGTCGTAGTAGCGGAAGACGTTGTAGTGCAGGCCGGTCTCGGCGTCGTGGTACTGGCCGGGGAAGCGCAGCGGGCAGTCGGTGGTGGCCCGCGCGCCCAGCAGCGCGCCCCACGCCGAGAACGCGGCCTGCCAGCTCAGCCCGCCGCCCGCGTCGACCAGCGCGGTCGGCCTGCCGATGTGGTCGGTGACGACCGCGTGGAACCCGGCGGCGTCGAGCTGCGCGAGCGGCGTGAACGTGCCCGCCTCGTGCACCCACGTCGTGACCCCGACGCCGGCGACGTGCTGCTCGGCCAGGTCGAAGCCGTCCCAGGCGAAGTCGACGCGCAGCTCGCCGCAGACCTTGGCGCGGCGGCGGCCGAGCGCGTCGTAGAGGTAGTGCCACGTCCGACCGTCCGGTGTGGACACCGCGACGAGCTGGTCGTAGGCGTTCCACGTGTAGCGGGACAGCAGGACCTGGCCGGAGAGCGTGCGCTGCCGGACCTCGCTCACGCGGCCCTGGCCGTCGTAGGTGTACGTCGTGCGGCCCGCGGAGCGGAGCAGGCCGCGATCGAACTCCCGCTGTCCCTCGGTATCGCCGCCGGGCAGCCACGCGGCCGCGGTGACGTTGCCCGCGAGGTCGTAGTCGTAGCGCTCGGTGTTCTCCGGCGAGAGGACCGCGGCCACGCGGCCCATCACGTCGAGTTCGACGCGTTTCGCGCCGTCACCGACCAGTTGGCCGTCCGGTCGCCAGCGGAATTGCTTGCGCTGCCCCGCCACGTCCTGGGTGAGGAGCCGCCCGGCGGCGTCCCAGGACTGGGTCAGCACCGGACGGGCGTCGAGGTGGTGGGCGGTGGCGCGGCCGAGGCGGTCGCGGTCGACCGTCAGCGCGTGGCCACCCGCCCGCACCGAGGCCAGACCGCCCAGCGGGGCGTAGCCGTAGTCCACGGCCGTGCCCGAGGGCGTCACCCGGCGCACCCGCCTGCCTGCGGTGTCGTAGCTGTTGACCAGCGCGTGGCCGTTGAACGTCTCGTTGAGCACCCGGCCCGCGGCGTCGCGGGTGAACGTCAGCTCGCCCGTCCCGTTGACCGCGCGGGTCAACTGCCCCCGCGAGTCGTACTCGTAGGTGATCTCCCCGTCGTCGCTGAGCTGCCGGACGCGACGGCCCAGGGCGTCGTGGTCGAACGTGACGGTCTGGCCCGCGCCGTTGGTGCTGGCCACGACCCGGCCCGCCGCGTCGTGGGCGTAGGTGACGACGCGGCCGTGGAAGTCCCGCTCCCGCACCAGGTTCCCGGCCGGGTCGTACTCGTAGGTCCACGTCCGGCCCTGCGCGTTCGTCACGGCGGTGACGCGCTGCTCGGTGTCGTAGGCGAACGCCGTCCGCGCGCCGTCTGCGGTGGTCCGCGCGGCGGGCAGGTCGAAGTCGCCGATCTCGAACGCCGTGCGCCTGCCCCCGGCGTCGACGTGCTCGACGAGGTTGTCCTCGCCGTCGTAGCGCCAGGTCTCCCGGCCGCCGTCCGGCCCGAGCCGCCACGCGGGCTGGCCGTCGACGGTCCAGCCGTAGCGGGTCGTGCCCTCCAACGGGTCGACCACGGCGACGAGCCTGCCGAAGACGTCGCGCTCGTACCGGTGGCGGTTGCCGCGCGGGTCGACCATGGTGATCGGCAGGCCCGCGGCGTTGCAGGTGATGACGCTGGTCGCGCCGGTCGCGTCCGTCCGGCTCGCGAGGTGCCCGTACGCGTCGTAGGTCGTGCGGGTCGTCCCGCCCGGACCGGTCTCGGCGAGGAGGTTGCCGCGGTCGTCGTAGGTGTACTCCGTGGTCGCGACACCGTCGGAGACCGAAGTGGACAGTCCGAACCCGTTGTACGCCAGGCTTCGCGTCGATCCGGTCGGCTCGACGATCTCGACGACGTGCCCGGCCTCGTCGTAGCGGTAGCGCGTCGTGTTGCCCAGCGCGTCCGTGCGGGCGAGCAGGCGGTCGTAGCGGTCCCACTCGCTGGTCACGCTGTGCCCCAAGGGATCCACGACCCGGACGATCTGCCGCAGCGCGTTGAGGTGGTAGACCGACTCGTTGCCGAGCGAGTCCTGCACGGTCGTCGCCGAGTCGTCGTAGCGGAAGCGGGCGTTGAGGATGCCGCCGGTGCCCTCGGCCCACGCCACCCGGCCGCGCGCGTCGAAGTGGTAGCGGTACTGCGTGCCCTTGCGGTCGGTCCAGCCGACGATCCGCCCCTCGCCGTCGTAGTCGAAGACGTGCGGCCTGCCGGACGCGTTGGTCACGTGCGTCAGGTCGCCGGTCTCGTTGTAGCCGAACGACATCAGCGGGATGTCACCGAGCCGGTAGCCGGTGACCCGGCCGCGCGCGGTCTCGACGGTGACGCGGTAGCCGCCGGAATGCCTGATCTCCGTGGGCATCCCGTCCGCGTCGGTGAGGAAGTCGATGCGGTGGTCGTTGCGGTCGGTGATCGCCCGCAGCGGCGCGAGGCCCGCCACGCCGGACGGCGCGAAGTGCAGGACGTGCCCGTCGGGCCGGGTGATCCGGTACGTGCCGTCGAGGTCCAGCGCCAGCGGCCAGCGCGGGCCCTCCACCGGCAGGACCGCCGCGCCCGGCGTGGGCGTGGGGTAGACGAGCAGGATCGCGTCCGCACCGGCGAAGCACACGCCTTGGGCGTCGACCTCCAACCGCTGGTCCACCGTGGACGCCCAGGACCGGCCGAACAGCCTGCCGACGCGGTAGGAGGAGATGTGCGTCCGTCGCAGCACGAGACCGAGGTCGGCGGGCAGGGTGACGTCGGTCTGGGTGAGGAACATGTCGCCGGTGACGACGTCGACCGGGTCGCCGCAGCCCGTGCGGTTCTCCGCCTCCTGCACGGTCGACCGCGGGTCCTCGGTCTGGCTCCGCACGGAGGAGTCCTCGCCGGGCGGCTTCCCGTTGCCCAAGGGCTCGCCGGGAGTGCCCTCGGCGGTGGAGGCGTGCGTCTCGCCGCCGGGCGGGGCGTGCTCGCCGCCCGCGGGGTGCGGTTCCGCGCTGGAGACGTGGGTTTCCCCGCCCGCGCTGGACACGTGCGTCTCGCCGCCACCACCGCCCGTGTGCGGTTCGGCCGACGACACGTGCGTGCCGCCCTCGCTGGCGTGCAGGCGCGGCTCCTCGACGTGCCCGTGCAGCGCGGCCATCACCTTCTGCACGCCCTGCCAGATCTCCTCCAGCTTGCTCATGATCGGCCGCAGCTTCTCGACCGAGTTGATCAGCTTCTTGATCGTCGCGCCGATCTTCTCCGTCCACGCCGCGACCTGCTCGACGACCTGCGCGATGACGAACGGCGTGCCGAGGCCGAGCGAGAACACCTCCTCCAGCGCGTCCTGGATGAAGTCGCCGACGGCCTGCGTGACCATGTCCCGCACCAGGGCGCGCACGACGCCCGTGATGATGCCGACGACCTTCACGACGGTGCTGATGGCGTTCGCGCAGGTCGCGATCGTGGAGAGGCCGTCGGCCCGCTCCGCGACGTGCTTGCGGTAGGCGTCGGCCGCAGGTCCGGACCAGGACGCCGTGTCCTTCGCGACCGCGTCCGCGAGGCTCTTCCCCGCGTCCTGCACGGCTTTCGCCACGTTCGCCCACGTCTGCGAGTACGCGGCGATCTGGTCGCCGTCGCCCGCGAGCTGGTTCAGCGCGTCCTGCAACGGCTTGACGTGCTCGATCAACCAGTTGAGGCCGTAGGAGATGAGCGTGCCGACCGGGTTCATCGCCATGGTCAGCAGGTCCATGCCCGCGCCGAGCGTGGAGATGCCGCCCTCGACCCAGCTCCCGGACTCGACCGCGTCGTAGACGCCCGCCGCGTCGTCGATCAGGTTGATGCCGGTGTGCCAGGTCGTGGAGTCCTGCTTCTGGGCCAGGAGGGGGTTGCTCACGAGACTCTCCCCTCGATGGCGGAGAAGCCGCTCGCGTTGGACCGGTCGACGGTGTCGTAGTGGTCGGCGGTCGCCGTGATCTCCTTGCCCGTCTCGGTCATCGCGGACTGCGCGGCCCGCAGCGCGAGCACGCCGGGAGCGCTGACGGCCATCACGATCGGCACGAACAGCGGGCCGCAGATCATCCCGTAGGCCTGCACGCCGACCGTGACCTGCTGGGCGGCGTCCACGGCCTGGCCCAGGGTGTCGGCGACCTTGCGCAGCGACTCGACGTGGGTGTGCAGGTCGCTCGGGGTGACCTGGTAGCCGGTCATCGGTCCATCACCGACCCGAAGTCGTCATCGTCGTCGGACTTGGGCGGGCGCGGCGTCTCGTCGGTCTGCGGCTCGGGGAACCGGGCGCGGTAGGTGCCGACGACGGTGTCCACGGTCTGCTTGTCGTCGCCGATCGTCTCGGCCATCACCTCGGCGAGCTTCTCCGGCAGCCGGGCCTGCGCCCGGCGCATGGTGAGCAGGACGGCCCTCGCCAGCTCGTCGTGGTCCTTGATCCGCAGGTCCGTGACGTTGCCGCCGGAGTCGATCGACACGGTCACCGGGCCTTCCACCTCGGTGACGGAGATCGACTGCGCCTGGACGCGCATCTCCTGGTAGCGCTCGGCTTTCGCCTTCGCCTGCGCGACCCACGCGTCGATCCCCGCGCTCGCGCTTCCGTTCGCCGCCGGACCAGTCATCACGATCCCCTCCACCGAGTTCGAGCGCTCGGTGCGACGAACACTCTGTTCCCGGAGTTCCCGTGCGAGCGCGGAAATCCTTGAGCGCCATCCGATTGGCGCATGACAAACGGGAGCGTTCCCCGCAAACCGCCCAAGAGGACGTCAGCGGCCGGGAGTGGCGGGCAGGGCCAGCGCCAGTGCCAGGTCCTCGTCCAGGAACAGGAGACCGCGCTCCTGGAACCGGCGGAACGCGTCCCGGACGACCTCGACCGACAGGTCCGTCCCGAGTTCGGCCCGGACGGCCGCCGCGGTGCGCGGCCGGTCGACGCAGGCGAGGTAGATCTCCGCGAGGGTGTCGTGGAACGCGTACGTCCCGTCCTGGCCCTGGTGCCGCGCGTCGGTGATCTGGAGGAACCCCGGCGCGGACCGGTAGACGAGAGCGGGGCGGTCGGGCGACCGCCAAGCCGCTCTCCACGCCGTCACGGCCATCCGCAGCGCGGTGTACGCGGACGGGGGGAGAGCGGGGGCGTACTCGAACACGTAGGCGATCCGGTCCAGCGCCATCCCGGCCGGGTACACCAGCCGGTAGCTCGCCTCCGGGACGGGCGGTCCCAGGCCGAACCGGTCCGGCTGGGCGTGCAGGGGGCTGAAGCGCTCGAGCCAGAGCCGGTCGGCGCTCTCCGGCGGACGCAGGTGGACGAGGTGCGGGACGACCGCCGTCTGCCGCGCGTAGTCCTCCGCGGTCTCGCCGGGGAACCCCCACAGGACGTTCCAGGACACGTCGATCCCGTAGTACGCCGCCCAGCGGAGCAGGTTGACGTTCTGCGCGGCGCGGACGCCCTTGTCCATCAGCCGCAGCACGGCGGAGCTGAGCGACTCCAGGCCCGGCTGCACCCGCGTGACGCCACCGCGCGCGAGGACCGCCAGCTGCGCCCTGGTCAGGTTCGCCTTCACCTCGTAGAAGATCTCGTAGTCGGCCCGGCTGTCGGCGATGGCCGGGAACAGCTCCTTCAGGTACCGCGGGTCGAGGATGTTGTCGACAGCCTCGAAGCGGAAGGCGCGGTACCGCCTCGACTGGTGGGCGAGCTCGTCGAGCACGCGCCTCGGCGACTTGGAGCGGAACCGCATCGTCGACCCGTTCAGGCCGCAGAACGTGCAGTGGTGCTTGGCGCCCCACCAGCACCCCCTGGCGGACTCGAAGGGGATCCGGACGTCGTGGACGGGCAGTCCCCGCTTCGCCATCCGGTCGAAGTACTCGCCGTACTCCGGGTCCGGCAGGTCGTCCAGCCGCTCGTGCGGCGGTGCGGGCGGGGTCGCGACCACGTCGTCGCCCACCCGCCGGGCCACTCCGGGAACCGCCGCCGGGTCGGTCCCGGCGGCGAGCGCGGACAGCAGCTCGGGGAAGGCCCGGTCGCCCTCGCCGATGACGGCGAAGTCGACGCACTCCACGGCGCGGACCAGTTCCAGGCCCATCTCCCCGTCGAAGTTCGCGCCGCCGAACACCGTCACGGTCGCCGGGAACCGCCGCTTCAGCCGCCGCGCCAGCGCGATCGACGCGGCGGTCTGCTGGAAGGTCGCGCTGAAGCCGACGACCCGCGCCTCGTCCTCGGCGAACTCGGCGACCAGGCCGTCGAGGAACGCCGGGACGTCCTGGTCGCGGATCCGCAGCAGCCGGTCCCGCGCGCTCTCGGACGGACTCGCCAGGTGGCCGAGTTCGTCGGCGAACTCCAGCAGCAGCTCGTCCTCCTGGTCGGGAGCGGCGTCCCCGAAGGCCTCGCGGGAGAACAGCCACTCGCCGACCAGCCTCGCGCACTGGTCGGCGAGCAGCCGGTACAGGTCCACGCCGATCCGGGCCGCGAAGTCGACGTTCGCGTGCAGGGTGCGCACCGGGAAACCGTGCCGCCGCCCGATCGCCGCCAGCAGTCCTAATTGGATGGACGGCCGGTCGACGTGCATGAACGGCATGGACACGAGGACCGTGGGCCACGCGGCGCACTGGTCAGTCGTCATCGTCCACGGAGCTGACACCAGCGGGCGAGGACTTGACGATCATCGCGTTCCTGGCTCCGAACGCGTCGAGATCGGTCACGTCGCACACCAGTTCCGAGGTGGCGTAGCCCGTGATCAGGCCGACGGTGGTCGGTGTGAACGCCGTGTCGAACTGCTCCTCGATGGACAGGCGTCTCACCGGAGCGAGGCCGGAGATGGGATCCCAGGCCGCGACCTCGCGCGCCACCTTGATGATGGAGGCCAGCAGGTCGCTCTGGTCCAAGGGCAGGTCGCCTTTCAGGGCACGCAGCTTGGTGAAGAGCTTCTCGGCGGTCGAGTCGCTTTCGGGGGTGGTCATGATCTTCCTTTCGGTCGGTTCTGCTCCGTGGGGTCGAGGTCAGCCAGCTTCGCCCGCACCTTGGCGGCGTCGATGTGGCCGAGCTGGTCGAGGATCTCCAGCGCGTGCAGCCAAGCGGCGCGGGTCGCGTCGAGGTCGCCCGTCGCGCGGTGCACGTCGCCGAGCGACGTGAGGGCGTAGGCCTCGCTGAAGCGGTAGCCGGACTCGCGGAACAGGTCGACGGCGGCGAGGTAGCAGTCGACGGCCCGCGCGTGGTGGCCGAGGTGTTCGTGGGAGTAGCCGAGGCTGTGCCAGGTCTGGCCCGCGCTGAGCTGGTCGCCCAATGTCGCCTGGAGGGCCAGCGCCCGTTCGCAGTGTTCGATCGCCACGAGGTGGTCGCCCGCCAGCGCGTGGAACCAGCCGACCGCGTTCAGGCACTTGGCCTGCCCCACCTCGTGCCCGGCCGAGGTGAACAGCGCCAGCGCCCGCTCCGCGTGGGCGAGCGCCTCGGTGGTCCGCTCCTGCCGTTCGAGCATCCACGAGAGGTAGTACCGCACGTGGGCCTGCCCGACCCGGTCGTCCGCGTCGCGGTACAGGTCGAGCGCGACGGCGAACCGGAAGCGGGCGTCCTCGTACTTCTCGAACCACACGTGGGCGCACCCCACGTAGCACTGCGCGAAGGCCTGCTTCACCGGGTCGCCCAGCCGTCGCGCGGCGGCCAGCGCCACGGTGAGGGAGTCGGCCTCGTCGTGCCAGTGCCCCTGGTAGGCGAAGAAGCGCCGCATCGTCCAGGTCAGCTCCCACACCTCGGCGTCGAACTCGGGGTCCTGGTGCAGGGCGGCGAGCAGCACCTGGTGCTCGGTGTCGAACCACTCCAGCGCGCCCCCGTGGTCGGACGCCAGTTCCGGGGTCACGCCCGGTGCGAGCGCGGTCAGGGTGGGCGGGTCTTCCCGGCGCGGGTCGAGCAGCCGGTCGGCGTGGTTGGCGCTGTGCAGGTAGTGGCCGAGCACCCGGTGGGTGGCGGCGAGCCGGTCGGCCTCGGAGTCGAGCGAGCGGGCCAGTTCCCGTGCGTACGCGCGCAGCAGGTCGTGGCAGCCGTAACGGCCGGGGCTGCGTTCGTCGACGAGGTGGGCCCCGGCCAGTTCCGCCAGCAGCGGGCGCGCGCCGCCAGGGGGAGACCCGGCCAGGCTCGTCGCCGCGCGGGTGCCCAGGTCGGGGCCGGGGTGCAGTCCGATCAGCCGGAACAGCCGCGCCGCCGGAGCGCTGAGCTGGAGGTAGGACCAGGAGAACACGGCACGCGGGTCGGTGGCCGGGTCGACGCCCGCGAACTCGTCCAGCCCGCCCCTCGCCTCGCGCAGCTCGCGGGCCAGCGCGGCGAGGGGGAACCGGGGGTGCAGCGCGGCCCGCGCAGCCACCACCGAGAGGGCCAGCGGGAGCCGGGCGCACAGGTCCACGATCTCGTCGACGGCGTGGGGTTCGGCCGCTGTCCGCCGCGCGCCGAGACGTCCGGCCAGCAGCTCCCGCGCCTCGTCGACGTCGAGCAGGTCGACGGGCACCGGGCGAGCGCCGTCGACGACCAGGCCGGAGAGCTGGTCGCGGCTGGTCACCAGCGCCCGGCCGTCCGGCGAGCCGGGTAACAGCGGGCGCACCTGCTCGGCGTTGCGCGCGTTGTCCAGCACCACCAGCACCCGCCGGTTCGCGAGCAGGCTGCGGTACAGCCCGACCTGGGCGTCCAGGCCCGCCGGGAGCTGCCGGGAGGGGACCCCGAACGCGTCCAGGAAGCCGCGCACGGCCTCGGCCGGGGCGACCGGCGACCCGGTCGGGTCGAAGCCGCGCAGGTTCACGTAGAGCTGCCCGTCGGGGAAGTCGGCTCGGGCCCGGTGCGCCCAGTGCACGGCCAGCGCGGTCTTCCCGACCCCCGCCGTGCCGGACACCACGACGATCCGCGCCGTCCGAACGCCGTCGTCGAGGTCCCGCAGCTCCTCCGCGCGACCGGCGAAACCGGGGACGTCGGGCGGGAGCTGCGCGGGCGTCGCCGTCGTCGGGCCCCGGTGCGACGACGGCGCTTCGCCGCGCAGGATCGTGGCGTGCAGGGCGCGCAGTTCGGGACCGGGATCCGTGCCCAGTTCGTCGGCGAGCCTGCGCCGGACGACGGCGTACCGCTCCACGGCCTCCGCGCCCCGGCTCGCCGCGTGCAGGGCGCGCATGAGCAGCCCCTCCAACGGCTCCGACAGCGGGTACTCCGCGACCAGGTCGGGCAGCGCGTCGAGCACCGCGTCGGCCCGGCCGAGGTCGAGCTCGACCTCGCCCCACCGCAGGACCGCGTCCAACCGCCGCCGCTGCCAGCTCTCCCGGACCTGGTCCACCCACGCGCCCGGCACGCCCGCGAGCGGCGTCCCCCGCCACAGGCTCAACGCCTCCGCCAGCACCGCGGCCCGGTCGACGTCCTCGGTCCTCGGGTTCCGGCCCCGGTCGACCAATCGGGAAAACCGGTGCAGGTCGATCAGATCGGGATCGACGTCGAGGACGTAGCCCGCATTCCTGCGGTCTATTCGCGCGATTCCGCCGGCTTTCTTGAGGATTTGTCGGATTCGGCTGACGTGTGAATACAGCACATTGCGCGCCTCGGCGGGAGGGGCGTCGTCCCACACCCGGTCGATGAGGGTCTCGATCGCGACCGGCCGCCCAGCGTCCACCGCCAACACCGCCAGCACGGCCTGCTGACGTGGGGTTCCGAGGTCCAGCGGCCCGTCGTCGACGTGGAGTCGCACCTCCCCGAACAGCCGGAGTTCCATGCCGCGGGCTCCTGGTGCTCGACGGGGCAGGAAATGCGCGCCCGTCGATGCTGCCCGCTCCGCAAGGTCGCCGCAAGGTCGTCGACCAGGGAGTGCCGGAATCGTGAATCGGGTGGAGCCCGGCGCGGAACGGCCGAGTCGGGGCCGCGGTGAACGGGGAGGGCGGAAATGCGCCGCGAAACGTCCGTGGGGGTGCTGCTGGAAAGCGCCGCGCGAGGGTCCGAAACGGCGTGGCGGGACCTCGTCCGCCGCTACACGCCACTGGTGGCGGCGATCTGCCGCCGGTACGGGGTCGTCGGCGCGGACGCCGAGGACGTCGGCGGGAACGTCTGGCTGCGGGTCGTGCTGCACGCGGCCGCGATCCGCGAGCCGGAGGCGTTGCCCGGCTGGCTGGCCACGACCACCCGGCACGAGTGCGTGGCGCTGCTGCGCGCCAAGCACCGCGAGGTCCCCGACGACCGGGAGGCCGTCGACCTCGCCGAACCGGGCGCGGACGCGGACCTGCTCGGCGACGAGCGGCGGGCCACCGTGCGCCGCGAGGTCGCCAGGCTGCCGAAGCGCGACCGGGACCTGGTGACGATGCTGCTCTCCGACGCCTCGCCGTCCTACGCGGAGATCAGCGCGAGCCTCGGCATGCCGATCGGCACGATCGGGCCGACCAGGCAGCGGTGCCTGGCGCGGCTCCGGCGCACCACCGCCATCGCGGCCCTGCTGGACGACGAGGTCCACGGCCGGTCCGCCTAGCGTCGTTGTGCGGCTCATGGTTGTCGGACGGCCCGCGACCCCGGCCTGATACGCGTATCACGCCGGGGTCCCGCTCCGTCTGCCTCTCCGACAACGACGACGAGGAGTCCGACATGAGCGTCACGCTGACCGAGTCCGAACTGGCCGCCCTGTACTGGTGGCCGTTCCCGCCGCCGGAGGACGAGTTCGGCTGGGACTACGGCTTCGTCGCCCTGCGGCACCGGTTCACCGCCACCGCGGCCGACGAGCGGGCGGCGTCCCCCGACGACCGGGTGCGGTGGGTGGCGCTCGCGGCGGGCACGGCGATCGACCGGGCGTTCGTCCTCCAGCAGACCGCCGACCACCTCGGCGGCGACGCGGTGCGGGCGGCGAACCGCGCGGCCTTCGGGCTCTACGTCGACGGTGTCGTCGCCTCGCCCCCGAAGTGCGAGGTGCGGCAGCGGGCGGCGGGCTGGACCACGGTGGTCGTGGGCGGGATCGTGATCAAGATCCCGCCGGTGTCGGAGCCGCCCGTGCCGCCGCACTGGGACTCCGACGAGCGCCTGTCGCGGGTCGACCTGATCGGCGTCGCCACCAGGTTCCAGGCCGCGGCCGCCGTGACGACCTCGCCCGAACTGGGCGAGGACCTGCTCACCGCGGCCGAGTCCCTGTTCGCCGCGGCCGAGGAACGGTTGTAGGGCCGCGTTTCGCGCGAGTGGAGGTGAGTGGAGAAGTGAAGATCGTCCTCACGCCGGGCGTGGCCGTGAAGCTGTGCTGCTGGGTGCTGGTCCTCGGTCTCGTGTGCGGCTGCTTGCTCTGGGGTTAGGCGGTTTCCGGCTCCCGCGCGACCGGCGTGCCGTGGACCGGCACGCCGGAGCGCGCGGCCAAAGTGTCGAAGGCCCGTTGTTCCGCGGCGCGCTTCTCGGTGAAGTCGGGGTCGGCGGTGAAGCCGAAGCCGACCTCCGGGTGGGAGCCGTCCAGCAGCGGGAACACGGTGTCGCAGAACTCGTCCAGGTCCGCGCCGTGCGCCTGGCCGGGGCCCGCGAGTTCGGTCGCCACGGCAGGCGGGATCAGTTCCACCACGCGGATCGGCGTGGCTTGCAGCGCGTGGCGCAGGGTCATCGTGTAGCTGTGCATCGCGGCCTTGGCGGCGCTGTAGACCGGGGCGAACGCCTGGGGGAAGAAGGCTCCGCCGGAGGTGACGTTGACCAGCACGCCGGGGCGGCCGTGGGCCAGCATGAGAGGGACGAGCAGCCGTCCCAGGTGGATCGGCGCGGCGAACAGGATGTCGATCTCGTACTGGACCTCGGGCCAGGGGGCGTGGTCGGAGGCGATGCCCACCCGGCGCTGGACGCCCGCGTTGTTGATCAGGACGTCGAGGTCCGGCATGGTCCGCCGGACGTGGTCGGCCAGGTCCTGGCGCCCCTCGGGGGTGCCGATGTCGTTGGCGAGGGTCTCGACGCCCGGCAGACGGTCGGCGACCGCCGCGAGCTTGGCGGCGTTCCGGCCGGTGATCATGACGCGGTGTCCCGCCGCGTGGTGCCGTTCGGCCAGGCCGAGGCCGATGCCCGAGCCGCCGCCGGTGACGAGCACCGAGTGCTTCGCTTGAGTTGCCATGTAAACTATCATGCGCCCACGGTTGTTTACATGGCAACTCGAGGTAGGGTGACCCGCATGACGCAGCCGCTCGACGACGCCGAGATGGCCCGGTGGATCGCCTGGAAACGCGCGAACGACGCCGTCCTCGCCGCGGTCGCGCAGGAGATCCACACCGCGGCCGGGCTGTCCGCGGCCGACTTCTCGGTCCTGTCGCGCGTGATCGAGAACGGCGAGGGCGCCCTGCCCCAGCAGGACCTCGGCGCGATGCTGGACTGGAAAGCCGCCCGCCTGTCCCGCCAGCTCTCCCGCATGGCCGAGCGCGGGCTGCTGCGGCGCGAGACCGCACAGGGCAGGCGCGTGCTGGTCGTGGCCACCGACGAGGGCCGGGCCGCGCTGTCCGTCGCCCGCCCGGCGCACGCGGCCGCGGTCCGCCGCGCCCTGCTCGACCCCGTTCCCGCCTCCGCCGACTTCTGGACGGTCGTCCGCGACCTCGCGGCACCGTCCGGGCAGGGGTGACCGGGTCAGCCCTGCCTGCTCACCATCTCGGCGATCCACGCCGGGGCGAACGGGGACGTGCAGTTCGGCGGCGTCGGGTAGTCCTTGAGCACTTCGAGGCGTTCGCCGATGGCCACGGCCCGCGCGCGGTGGTCGGCGTGGGAGATGCCGATCTGGGCCAGGCAGTGGTTCATCGCCCACTGCAACCGGTCCGGCGCGTCCTTCATCTCCGCCTCGATCGTGTCCAGCAGGGCGACCAGGTCCACGCCGTCGGGGGTCTTCGCCACCCGGTCCACCGTCAACGCCCACCCGGCGCTCGCGACCACCGGGTCCGGGTCGGCCTGCCAGACGGCCCGCAGCGCCTCGGCGTGCGGACCCTTCTTCACGACGTAGTTCACCAGCCAGTCGTGCACCTTGGGCTTGCGCGCCTCGCGGAGCATCACGTCCAGCTCGTCGCGGGTGAACGCCTTGGGACGGCACACCAGCAGGGCCAGCAGGCGGGCGGCGGTGTCGCCGGTGGCCCACAGCTCCACGGCCAGGTCCTGCTGGGTCTTGAGCCGCTTGGCGACCGCCCGGAGCTTGCTCAGGTTCACGCCGTGGTCGTCGCCGTGCTTCTCGTTCACGGCGCGCGCTTTCGGGTCCTCCAACGCGGCCAGTTCGGCCATCACCTCGGTAACGGTCACGAAGAGCCTCCCGGCCGCGTTGGAGGGAAAGGTCAGAGCCTGACCTGGTAGTTGTACTGCGGAACGTGCACCCGGATGCGGTTCTCCACGAAGATGCCGTGCCAGATCATGAACACCAGCAGCGCCCAGATCTGCCTGCTGCGGTCGAACTCGCCCTGCTTGTGCTCGTCCAGCAGTGCCGCGACGGCGTTCTTGTTCAGCAGGTGCGCGGTCTGGGAGTCGGCGATGATGCCGCGCGCCCAGTCGAACATCTCGTCCTTGAGCCAGTGCCGGATCGGCACCGGGAAGCCGAGCTTCGGGCGGTTCAGCACGTGCGGCGGGATGATCTTGGCCAGCGCCCGGCGCAGCGCGTACTTCGTGGTGCCCTCGGTGAGCTTCTGGTCGGTCGGGATGTCCGCGGCGACCTTGAACACCTCGGCGTCCAGGAACGGCACGCGCAGCTCCAGCGAGTTCGCCATGGTCACCTTGTCCGCCTTGGCGAGGATGTCGCCGCGCAGCCAGGTGAACAGGTCGACGTGCTGCATCCGCGCCACCGGGTCCCAGTTGCGGGAGATCTCGTACCAGGGCGCGGTGACGTCCATGAAGCCGATGCTCGGGTCGTAGTCGCGCAGCACCGCGCGCAGCTGCGCGTCGCGGAAGTTGCGCGCGTTGCCGTAGTAGCGCTCCTCCAACGAGAGCGCGCCGCGGCGCAGCAGGTCCTTGCCGCGCGTGCCCTCCGGGATCTTGCCGGACACCTTGCCCATCAGCTTGCGGACACCGCCGGGCACCTTCTCGAACGGCGCCAGCGACAGCGGCTCGTGGTAGATCGTGTAGCCGCCGAACAGCTCGTCCGCGCCCTCGCCGGACAGCACCGCCTTGACGTGCTTGCGGGCCTCGCGGGCGATGAACCACAGCGGCACCAGCGACGGGTCCGCCACCGGGTCGTCCAGGTACCAGGTGATCAGCGGCAGCTCGTCCATCATCTCCTGCGGGGAGACGACGCGGATGACGTGCCGCACGCCGATGGCCGCCGCGGTCTCGGCCGCGACGTCCACCTCGGAGTAGCCCTGGCGCTCGAAGCCCGACGTGAACGCGATCAGGTTCGGGTTGTGCTGCTTGGCGAGCGTCGCCGTGGCGGTGGAGTCGATGCCGCCGGACAGGAACGCGCCGACCGTGACGTCCGGGTCGGAGATCATGTGCTTGGCCACCGAGTCGCGCATGACGTTCGCGATGCGCTCGTACAGCGCCTCGGCCTCGAAGGGGCCGTTGACCGGCGTGGTGGTGAAGACCGGGTTGAAGTACCGGCTGAACTGCACCTGGCCGCCGGGGCGGACGTAGAACGAGGTGCCGGACTCGACCCGGCGAACACCGGTGTGCAGCGACTCGGGCTCGGGCACGTACTGGAGCACCAGGTAGTGCTGCAACGCCTTGCGGTCCAGCTCCTCGGTGACGCCCAGCACCGGCGACAGCTCCAGCAGGCTCTTCTTCTCGCTGGAGAACGCCACGCCGCCCATGCCCGCCGAGTAGTACAGCGGCTTGATGCCGAACGGGTCGCGCGCGCCGAAGATCACCTTCTCCTGGGAGTCCCAGATCAGGAAGGCGAACATGCCGCGCAGCTTGCGCACGGCGTCCGGGCCGTAGTGGTGGAACGCGGCGACGATCGACTCGCCGTCGCCCTGGGTGGCGAAGGCCGTGCCGAACTTCCGGGACAGCTCCGCCCGGATCTCGCGGTAGTTGTAGATCTCGCCGTTGAAGTTCAGCGTGTACCGCGTCGGTGTCTCCGGCGGACCCCACACCAGCGGCTGGTGCGAGTGCTCGAGGTCGATGAAGGCCAGTCGGTTGAAGCCGTACACGACCTCCGCGTCGGCCCAGGTGTCCGTCTCGTCGGGGCCGCGGTGGCGCTGGCAGCGCAGCGCGGACGCGACGGCGCCCCGAGCGGCGGCCGCGGCGGTCTCAGTGGCGCAGATCAGTCCAAGCAGGCCGCACATCTAGACGTTCACACCTCGGGTAGGTCGAAGGGGGCTCGCCCGGCGTGCGTGGCACGGCCGCCGGCGGTCGCCTCAAGTTACACAGGCTGGGCTTGGTGGTGTCGTCGCCCATGCGCGTCGAACCGGCGGGACACCGCCCGTTGTGGTCTCGACCACGTGCCGGTCGGCGGCCGGGTTGTCCTCACCACCGTGGGACGCGCACGAGCCCCCGACGTTGCTCCGTCGGCCGGGGAACCTGGCCGAGCAGGCGGGAATCCGGTCGCGGGCTCGGTGTCCACCCAGTCCTGTTTTTGTGCCGTTAATGTCCACTTTTTGTCCACTTGGTCCCGGCGACTGGCACCTACTATCTGCTCCGTGTCCGGCTACAAGTTCGATCTCTTCATCAGTTACAGCCGCGAGGGCAGCGTCCAGAAATGGCTGCTGAACCATTTCCACGAGAAGCTGAAGGAGTGCCTGGCCGATCAGTACGCCCCGCCGTTGACGGTCTACGTGGACCGCACGATGCCGAGGGGCGTGCACTGGCCGGAGAACCTGCGATCAGCCTTGCGGCACAGCAAGATCATGCTCCAGCTGCTCACCCCGCCGTACTTCACCTCGCCCTGGTGCATGGCCGAGCTGCGGAGCATGCGGGCGAGGGAGGAAATGCTCGGACTGGCCGGTCCCGAGATCTCCCAGGGGCTGATCTACCCGATCCTGTACTCCGATTCGGAGAATTTCCCGGAAGAGGAGATGTACCGGGCCTGGGTGGACTTCAAGGAGTACGCGCACCCTGATCCGCCTTACCAGCAGACCGTCGATTTCGTGAATTTCCACAAGAGGGTCAACGAGCTCGCGGCCGACCTGGTCCAGCTGGTGCGGCAGGTGCCCGACTGGCGGCCGGACTGGCCGCTGGTCGAGCCGCCGGAGCCCCTGCTCCTCCCGCGACCGCCGTTGCCGAGGTTCGTCGCGTGACAGCGGGCACGGTGATCACGTTCTACTCGTACAAGGGTGGCGTCGGACGCAGCTTCACCCTGGCCAACGTCGCGGTGCTGCTCGCGCGCTGGGGGTACCGCGTGCTCGCCGTCGACTGGGACCTGGAAGCGCCGGGGCTGCACCACTACTTCGCGCCGGTGCTGACCAAGGAGCCCGACGGGGGTGTCGTCGACCTCGCGTACGAGTTCCTCGCGGGCGAGGAGGGGCCCGGCGCGCACGCCGTCCCCGTCGAGTTCGACGGCGGTTCGCTGGACCTGATCGCCGCCGGGCGGGTGGAGGCGGGCAGGCTGCACAGCTCCTACTCGCGGCGGATGCAGGACATCGACTGGGAGGACCTGTACCGGCTGGGGTTCGCCGACTTCCTGGAACGGGTCCGCGGGCGGTGGATCGCCGAGTACGACTTCGTGCTGCTCGACAGCCGGACCGGCGTCTCCGACATCGCGGGCATCTGCACCGCGCACCTGCCCGACCGGCTGGTCGTCGTGTTCACCGCCAACGACCAGAACCTCAACGACGTCGTGGACGTCGTCCAGCGCGCGGACCAGGCCAGGGACCGCATGCCCTACGACCGGCCGCGGCACGTGGTGCTCCCCGTGCTGTCCCGGCTGGACAACCGGGTGGAGTACGAGCGGGCCGAGAAGTGGCAGCGCCGCTGCGCCGAGGTCGTCGCGCCGCTGTTCCGCAACTGGCTGGTCAAGAGCATCTCCGAGGACCTGATGCTGCGGCACCTCACCGTGCCCTACGTGTCCTACTGGAGCTTCGGCGAGCAGTTGCCCGTGCTGGAGGAGCGCGCGCCGTCGGCGGACCAGATCTCGTTCGCCCTGGAGACGGTCGCGGCGGTGATCGCGCAGCAGTTCGACCGCACCGACGTGCTGGCCGACAACCGGGACGCCTACGTGGCGTCCGCGCGCGGCCGTCGTCAGGACTTCACCCTGGACCTGCTGGTGTCCGGCCCGCGGGCGTTGATGCGCGCCACGAACGAGCTGGTCGAGGAACTGCGCGTGCTCGGCCTGCGCGCCGAGTGGTCCGGCTCGGGGGACCGGGACTTCCTGGAGCAGATGGGCGACCCCGGCGAGCACCTGTGCCTCGTGGTGGACGGGACCCTGAGCCGCTGGCAGACCACCGAGGCCGAGCGGTTCGTGCGGCACGCGCTCGGCGTGGACGGCGCCCAGCGGCAGCTGTTCTGCGTGCTGACCCGCGGCACGGACCGCGAGCGGCTGCCCGGCTTCCTGCGCAACCTGCGGCACCTGGAGTTCGACCAGGCCGTGCGACCCGTGCGCGTGGCGCGGGAGTTGTACGGCCTCATCAAGGCGACCCCGGTGGCAGAAAGCCCGCCGGACCTCGAAGCGCTGCGGACCGCCGCGGCCGCGTTGCGGGGCCTGCCGGACGACATGGCCTCGATCAAGCGGATCGCCCTGGTCGAGGAGATCGTCCAGGGCATGGCGGAGGCCCTCGACGGCCACGACTTCGCCGCGCTGCTGGAGCAGGCGGCGGACCTGGAGGTGCTGGGCAGGGGACGCGGTGGCGGCCACCGGTTCACCCCGCCCCCCTCCGTTCGGCACGCGGTCGAGCGCCTGCGCGACCGGATCGATCGTCGGATCGACGCGTTCACCCACTGAAAGGCGGCCTGATGTCGGACAAGTACGGGACCAGCGGCAGGGCGGCACTCCTGGTGCTGATGCTGGAGAACCGGGAGGTACCGAACACCGAGCTGGTGGCGCAGCACAAGATCAAACTCGGGCCCAAGGAACGCGCGGCGCTGAACGAGGACGGTCTCCTGGAGACCGCGATGGACGCCCGGCCGTACCGGCACCGGATCACCGACAAGGGCATCGACTGGTGCGCCACCGACATCGTCGAGACAGAGCTGCCGCCGCGGTCGGGTCCGCGGGCGCGGGCCCACCGGGAGCTGCTGCGCCGCGTCGTCCCGTTCCTCCAGAGCCACGGGCTGCTGGCCCAAGCGATCCGCTCCGGAGCGCTGGAGTCGTTGATCCGCGCGGTCTACCTGGATCTGGCCGACGGGCCGCAGGACTGGATCCGGCTGGCGCGGATCCGCCCCGGCCTCAACGGCGCGACCAAGAGCGAGGTGGACGAGGCGCTGGTGAAGATGCTGAAGACGGGGACGGTGCACCTGGCCCCCGACTCCAACCGCAAGGTCCTGACCGAGGCCGACCACGAGGCGGCGATCCGGATCGGCAACGAGGACCTGCACCTCATCGCGATCGAGGAGTCATGACCGAAGACCTGCGCGAAGCGCTGGCCGTGCTGCGCTTCAACTCGGCCGAGACACCGGACGACGTCTGGCACACCTCCCCGTCCCACATCGAGGGCCTGCACACGCAGCCGGAGCGCCGCATCCAGGCGGGGATCGCGGACGCGCGGGCCAGCATCGGGCCGAGCCCGGTCGGGCTGGTGCTCCAGGGGCGCAAGGGCGTGGGCAAGACCCACCTGCTGGGGTCGGTGCGCCGCATGGTGCAGCAGGAGGGCGGCTACTTCTTCCTGATCGAGCTGACGTCGGGCGACGCCTTCTGGGACGACGTGGCCGACGCGATGCGCAGCGAGCTGCGCCGGGCCGACGACGCGGGCGAGCTCCAGCTCACCTCGTTGCTGGCGCAGCTGTGCCGGGGAGCCGACGTGTCGGAGGAGGTCACGCGGGCGGTGCTGGGCGAGGCCGAGCTGACTCCGGACCACCTGCGCGCCTTCGTCACCGGCCTGCGCAAGGTGGACAGCCGGATCGCGGTGGAGTGCGGCGACACGATCCGCGCGTTGACGCTGTACGCCTCCGAGCACGCCGACGTCGGCCTGGCCTACCTCCAGGGTTCCGACGACGCGGAGGAGGAACGCCGCCACTGGGGCATGCAGACGAGGTCCAAGCCGTCCCGGACGCTGGTGCGCGACATCTCGCGGGTGCTGGCGATGACCGGCCCCTGCGTGATCGCCGTCGATCAGCTGGACACGCTGGTCAACAAGAGCCAGGACGCCATCGAGGACAGGGCGACGACGGGAACCGAGCTGGCGCAGGAGATCGCGCTCATCTCGGACGGGCTGATGCAGCTCCGCGAGACGACCAGGCGGACGTTGACCGTCGTGGCCTGCCTGCCGAACACGTGGGCGCAGCTGAAGTCGATCGCCAGCGACACGGTGTCCGACCGCTTCACCACGACGCCCATCCTGGCCGCCATCCTCGACCCCGAGATCGGCCGGACGCTGGTGGGGAAGTGGCTCGGGGTGATCTACCAGCGGTACGGGTTCACCCCGCCGCACCCGACCTGGCCGGTGGCGCCGAGCGCGTTCGGCGAGGCGTGGATCGCCCACACGCCGAGGGACCTGCTCAAGCGCATCCACGCGCACGCCGAGACGTGCCTGTACGGCGACATCCGGGAGATGACGTCGTTCGACGAGCAGCAGGCTCCCGAGGCGCCCGCGCCCGCCGGTCCGGAGCCGGGCTACTTCGCGGAGTTCGACGCCCGGTTCGCGCTGCTGCGGGAGAAGGCCGACGTCGCGGCGGCGGACCTCAAGCAGTACAACGAGAACGAGCTGATGCCGTCGTTGCTGCTGGCCGGGCTGAAGTCGTGGATCACCGAGGTCGGCAACGACGAGCTGAAGTGGCGCCACGAACCGCTGCCGGAGGAGGACATGCGGCTGCACGCGGGGCTGTGCCTCACGGTGAACGAGGCGCTGGACACCGACGAGCGCTGGGGGTTCCGGCTCATCGCGAGCAGCCACGGCAACCGGGTGCTGCGCAAGCTGCGCGAAGCCCGTGCCGCCGCGCAGGTCCGGGCCGGGTCGAACAACCGGCACCTGGTGCTGATCCGCAACGCCGACAAGGGGTGGACGGGGCAGAAGACCAAGGTCGAGGTCGCCGCGCTGGAGCAGGCGGGCGGGCAGCGGGTGGACGTCTCGGACGACGACCTGCGGACGTTCAGCGCGCTCAAGGAGATGCTGTCCGCGCAGACGCACCAGCTGCTGTCGTGGCTGGTGGCCCGCAAACCGGCCAGCAGCACCACGTTCCTGCGGGAGATCCTGCCCGACCCGGCGAAGACCAGGACCGGCCACCAGGAGACCCGGCCCCCGCCGTCGGCCTCGCCCTCACCGGCTTTCCAGCCCCCGCCGTCGGCGGGGGAGATCGTGCTCGGGACGCGCGGCGAGATCCGCGTCGAGCTGGAGTCGCTGCGCAAGCACGCCATCATCTTCGCGGGCTCCGGCAGCGGGAAGACCGTGCTGCTGCGGCGGATCGTCGAGGAGTGCGCCCTGCGGGGCGTCTCGGCGATCGTGCTGGACCCGAACAACGACCTCGCGCGGCTGGGCGACGCGTGGCCGGAACCCCCGGCGGACTGGGGCCCCGGCGACGCCGAACGGGCCGCCGAGTACCTCGCCGAGACCGAGGTCGTGGTGTGGACACCCGGCAGGGCGAGCGGACGCCCGCTCAGCTTCCACCCGTTGCCGGACTTCGCGGAGGTCCGCGAGGACGCCGACGAGTTCGCCGCGTCGGTCGAGGCCGCCGTGGCACGACTGGTCCCGCACGCCCGCGTCGCGAACGGCACGAAGTCCGCCGTCCGAGGCCGAGCCGTGCTGCGCGAGGCCATGACGTACTACGCGCGGCGAGGGGATCGTGACCTGGCAAGGTTCGTCGACGTCCTGGCCGACCTCCCGGAGGGGGTGAGCAGCCTCAGCACCGCCGTGGCGACAGCCGCTGACCTGGCGGAAACCCTGCGGGCGGCCATGGTCAACGACCCCTTGCTAGGAGATCCAGGCGCTCCAACGGATCCAGCCGCACTCCTCACCCCGACCCGTGGCAAACGCGCCCGGATCTCGGTGATCAGCTTCATCGGCCTGCCGTCGGAGGAACAACGCCAGGGCTTCGTGAGCCAGTTGCACCTGGAGTTGTTCGCCTGGATCAAACGCAACCCGGCCGCCGACCGCCCGTTGGGCGGCCTGCTCGTGATGGACGAGGCCCAAACGATCACGCCGCCAACCACGTCAACAGCCAGCACCAGAACCACGATCCTGCTGGCCTCCCAGGCCCGCAAGTACGGCCTGGGCCTACTACTGGCCACGCAGGCTCCGAAGGGCGTCCACAACCAGGTCGTGGGCAACGCCACCACCCAGTTCTACGGCAGGCTCAACAGCCCGGCCCAGATCGCCGCGGCAACGGACATGGCCAGAGCGAAGGGCACCACGATAGGCGACATCTCGAAACTCGAACGCGGCCAGTTCTACGCCACCGGCGACACCTTTACCTTCCGCCGCATCCACACCCCGCTGTGCCTGAGCCACCACCCCCCAAGCCCACTACGCCTGGAGGAGGTCCTGGACCGCGCCCGCGAGGGGCTGTAACCACAAGGGACCGCGCCCGATCGGGGTGCGGTCCCTTGTGGACGGTCTGGGGTAGTTCGGGCCCGCAGTGGCCAAAAAGCGGTCATTTGCCCCGTTTCGCTGGTCCGTGCGCGGAGGGCGTTTTACCGTCGACCACCGGTGATCACTGGCACAGGAGGGGTGACGACGGTGGGACTCGACAGCGATCGCAAGCAACTCGCGGCGAAGCGCAAGGAGCACGACGAGGTCAAGGGGAAGGCCGACGAGCTTCGCCGCAAGGCCCAGGAGAAGCACGAGGAGGCGCGGAAGGCCTCGGCCGACGTGCAGAAGTTCCAGAAGGAGGCCAAGGTGCTGGACCGCAAGGTCGCGGCGCGGGCCGCCGACATCGGACGCCTCCAGGGCAGGATCTCGAGGACCGAGGTCGCCGAGGCCAAGCGGGCCGCCCGCTAGCCCGGACCTGCTCCTCCGAGCCCGCCGATTCCGGGGAACCGGGATCGGCGGGCTTTTCGTCGTGGTCCGAATGGGTCATCGCCCTGATCGCGTCAAATTCGTAACCCTGTTACCGTCATGGCCCCACCGTTTTTCCTCACGGTCGAGTTCTGTCCTGCTCATGGTGTTTCCGAGTTGTGAGCGGAATTCGAGGATCGTGCGACCGGAGGTCCAGGGACGCCTTACAGGATCGTGTCCGACCGACTCTGGGAGGAACGATGGGCGACGCCGGGAAGGTGTGCGAGACACCGGTCTGCGCGCATCTCGTCAAGGCCGGATTTCGTTTGTGCGGCCAGTGCAGGCAGGGGGTGGCTCGGGAGCTCCTGTCGTTGCCCGTGCTGTTCCGGGACTGCGACGCTGGGCCGCCTGGGATCGTGGACGTGCGGGAGGCCGGGCGGGTGTGCGCGGACATCGTGGACATCCTGTCCTCCTGGTGTTCGCTCGTGGTGTGCGAGCGCGGCGGGATCGCGCCCGCCACGAAGACGGTCGAGGACATGGTGGTCTTCCTCGACATGAACCTGGTGTGGCTCGCCAAGCACGACGCCGGGGGTGACTTCGTCGTGGAGGTGCGGGAACTGGCCGCCGCCGCGCGCGGGGTCGTCGTGCCCCGCGAGGTGCTGGGCGTGTGCGACCGCGGCGGTTGTGGGCGGGACATCGTGGCCGGTGGCGTCGACGTGCGGTGCGAGGCCGGGCACGAGTGGCGGCCCGCGGAGTGGCTGTCGCTGGGCAAGCGGGTGCGGAGCACCGCGGTCACCGGGCAGCGGGCGCGCAAGCGGCGGTCCGGGCGGCGGTCGTGAGCGCGGAGCCGCGGACCTGGTCCTGCGGAGGCAGGCGAACGACGGCGCGGCGCGTGCTGGTGAAGGTGCCGAAGCGCTGAATTCCGGGTGGCCCTTCCCCGAAGCGGGGAATGGGCATTTCCTCGAAAAGCATTTCGTTTATCAAGTGAAAGTGTGTTCCGACTGTTGTCGGGGTGGATGGGGAAGTGCCACGCTATTTCACGCGGCACCGTCGTGTCGATCTGCTCCTGCTCTCTCTCATCTCGAAGGGATGGGTCATTCGTGACTATCACGTACGAGCTCTCTCATCTGAGGGCGCTTGAAGCCGAGGCAGTGCACATCTTCCGCGAGGTCGCCGCGACCTTCGAGAAGCCGGTGCTGCTGTTCTCCGGCGGCAAGGACTCGGTGGTGATGCTCCACCTCGCCGCGAAGGCGTTCTGGCCCGCGCCGCTGCCGTTCCCGGTGATGCACGTGGACACCGGGCACAACTTCGACGAGGTCATCGACTACCGCGACGTCACGGTGGCCAAGCTCGGCATCCGGCTCGTCGTCAGCAGCGTGCAGGACGACATCGACGCGGGCCGCGTCGTGGAGGAGACCGGGGCGGGCGCGAGCCGGAACCGGCTCCAGACCGCGGCCCTGCTGCGCGGCATCACCGAGAACGGCTTCACGGCCGCGTTCGGCGGGGCCCGGCGCGACGAGGAGAAGGCGCGGGCCAAGGAGCGGGTGTTCAGCTTCCGCGACCAGTACGGCGCGTGGGACCCGCGCAACCAGCGGCCCGAGCTGTGGAACCTCTACAACGGCAAGCACCGCAAGGGCGAGCACATCCGGGTGTTCCCGCTGTCCAACTGGACCGAGCTGGACATCTGGCAGTACATCCAGGACGAGGAGATCCCCCTGCCGTCGATCTACTACGCGCACCGCCGGGCCGTGGTGCCGCGCGACGGGATGCTGTTGGCGCACACCAGGTTCCTGGAGCTCCAGGAGGGCGAGGAGCCGGTGGAGATGCTGGTGCGCTTCCGCACCGTCGGCGACGCCACGTGCACCGGCTGCGTCGAGTCCGACGCCGTGACGCCCGAGCAGGTGGTCGAGGAGGTCGCCTCCACGCGGGTCACCGAGCGCGGGGCCACGCGGGCGGACGACCGGATTTCCGAAGCGGGCATGGAAGACCGCAAGAAAGAGGGGTACTTCTGATGGGACCGCTACTCCGGATCGCCACCGCCGGCAGCGTGGACGACGGCAAGTCGACCCTGATCGGCCGCCTGCTCTACGACTCCAAGACCATCTTCACCGACCAGCTCGCCGCGGTCGAGCGCACCAGCCGCGAACGCGGTGACGACACGCCCGACCTGTCGCTGCTGACCGACGGCCTGCGCGCCGAGCGCGAGCAGGGCATCACGATCGACGTCGCCTACCGCTACTTCGCCACGCCCAAGCGGAAGTTCGTCGTCGCGGACACCCCCGGCCACCTCCAGTACACGCGCAACATGGTGACCGGCGCGTCCACCGCGGACCTGGCGCTCATCCTCGTGGACGCCCGCAAGGGCGTGCTGGAGCAGTCCCGCAGGCACGCGTTCATCGCCAGCCTGCTGGGCATCCCGCACCTCGTGGTGTGCGTGAACAAGATGGACCTCGTCGGGTGGTCGAAGGAGCGGTTCGAGGAGATCCGCGAGGACTTCCGCCGCTTCGCCATGAAGCTCGACGTGCACGACCTGTCGTTCGTGCCGATGTCCGCGCTGCTCGGCGACAACGTCGTGAACCGCAGCACGGAGATGTCCTGGTACGAGGGTTCCTCGCTGCTGCACCACCTGGAGGAGGTGCACGTCGCGTCGGACCAGAACCTGATCGACGCGCGGTTCCCGGTGCAGTACGTGATCCGGCCGCACCAGGACTTCCGCGGTTACGCGGGCACGGTGTCCGGCGGTGTGCTCAAGCCCGGCGACGAGGTCGCGGTGCTGCCGTCCGGGTTCACCTCCACGATCAAGGACATCTGGGGCCCCGGCGGCGATCCCGTCGCGGAGGCCTTCCCGCCCCAGGCCGTCACGATCGAGCTGGAAGACCACATCGACGTCAGCCGCGGCGACCTGATCTGCCGCCCTGGCAACCGCCCGCACATCGGGCAGGACCTGGACGCGATGGTCTGCTGGTTCACCGAGCAGTCGTCGCTCAAGCCGGGCACCAAGTTCACCGTCAAGCACACCTCGCAGCAGGTGAAGGGCACGGTGCGCGAGCTGGACTACCGGCTCGACATCAACACCCTGCACCGCGACGAGGGCGCGGAGACGTTGTCGCTCAACGAGATCGGCCGCGTCCGGTTGCAGACGCAGACGCCGCTGCTGTTCGACCCGTACAAGCGCAACCGCGGCACCGGCAGCTTCATCCTGATCGACGAGGCCACCAACAACACCGTCGCGGCGGGCATGATCATCGGGCCGCGCGCGCAGACGGCGAACGTCGTGTGGCACGCCCCCGCGGTCACCCGCGAGCAGCGGGCCACGCAGGGCCTCACGATCTGGCTCACGGGGTTGTCCGGCTCGGGCAAGTCGACCGTGGCCGTCGAACTGGAGCGGCGGCTCGTCGCGTCCGGGCGGCCGGCGTACCTGCTGGACGGCGACAACCTGCGGCACAGCCTCAACGCCGACCTCGGGTTCAGCGCCGCGGACCGGTCGGAGAACGTCCGCCGGACCGGCGCGGTGGCGCGGTTGTTCGCCGACGCCGGCAACATCGCGATCGTCTCGCTGATCAGCCCCTACCAGGCCGACCGCGAGGAGGTCCGGGCCGCGCACGAGGCCGCCGGGCTGGCGTTCGTCGAGGTCTTCGTGGACACGCCGCTGGAGGTCTGCGAGAGCCGCGACCCCAAGGGCATGTACGCCAAGGCCCGCGCGGGCGAGATCCGCGACTTCACCGGTGTCGACGCCCCCTACGAGGCGCCGGAACGGGCCGAGCTGGTGCTCCGCCCCTCCGACGGCGACCCGACGGCGCTGGCCGCCGCCGTTCTCGCGCACCTCGACCGATGAGCGGCGGGGACGCGCGGCTGGCGGCCCGGCTCGCGCAGGACGCCGGGCGGCTGCTGCTGAAGCTGCGGGAGTCCGGCGGACCGGACCTGGGCAAGCGGGGCGACGCCGAGGCCAACGCGTTCCTGCTCGCGGAACTGGACGCGTGGCGGCCGTTCGACGCCGTCCTGTCCGAGGAGGCGGTCGACGACCCCGCGCGGCTCGCGGCGAGTCGCGTGTGGATCATCGACCCGCTGGACGGGACGCGCGAGTACGGCCTGCCGGGCCGCACTGACTGGGCCGTGCACGTGGCCCTGTGGCAGCGCGACCGCGGCATCGTCGCGGCCGCCGTCGCGCAGCCCGCTCTCGACCTGGTGCACGGCACCGACGACGTCGTGCGGGATGCGGGCGCGGCTCCAGCGGCGCCGCGCATCCTGGTGAGCGACAGCCGTCCTCCCGTGTTCGCCGCGGGCATGGCGGCGGACGTCGGGGGAACGTTGGCGACCATGGGTTCGGCGGGCGCCAAGACGATGGCCGTCGTGCGGGGCGAGGCCGAGGCCTACGTCCACGCGGGCGGTCAGTGGGAGTGGGACTCGGCCGCGCCGGTCGGGGTCGCTCTCGCCGCGGGACTGCACGCGTCCCGTGTGGACGGTTCGCCGCTCGAGTACAACCAGCCCCACCCGTACCTGCCCGACCTGCTCATCTGCCGCGAGGACGCGGCGGGACGGCTGTTGACGGCCATCCGGGCGCACAGCGCCTGACGTGGCCTCCCCACGGGACCGTCCGGATGCCGGACGGTCCCGTTGTCATACCTGCGGTCATGCCGCCGCACAGGAGGTGCACGCATGTATCACGATCTCCAGATCAACCGCCTACGAGCACTGGTGACCGTCGTCGACCTGGGTGGGTTCCGACGGGCGGCCGAGGCCCTGCACGTCACCCAACCCGCCGTGAGCCAGCAGATCCGCCAGCTCGGCAGCCTCGTCAAGGGGCCGATCTTCCTGTCCACCGGCCGGGAGCTCCAACTCAGCAACCAGGGCGAGGAACTGCTCGGCTACGCCCGCCGCATCGTCGCGCTCAACGACGAGGCGGTCGACCGGTTCGTGCCGCCGTCGGGTCGGATCCGCCTCTCGCTGGGGGTGGGGGACCAGCTCGCCGAGGCGCTGCCGGAGATCCTCGGACTGCTGGCGCGGGGGATGCCGCACGCCCAGGTGAGCGTGCGCACCGGGCTCAGCGAGTCGTTGGAGGCCCAGGTCGGCGCGGGCAGGCTGGACCTGGCGCTGCTGTTGCAGATGCGGCCGCAGTTGGCGTCGACGACGACCCACGAGCTGGGGCGGTTGAAGATGGACTGGTTCGGCCGACCGGTGCACACCGACGGCGCCGAGTTGCCGCTGACGCTGTTCACCGAGCCGTGCACCCTGCGCAGCAAGATCGTGGACTGCTTCAACGACTCGCACATGCCGTGGCGCGTGGGCTACGAGGGCGCGGAACTGGTGGGGCTGCGGGCCGCGGCCAAGGCCGGGCTCGGCGTGGCGTGCCTGGTCGCCAACAGCGACGAGCTGTGGGGCCTGGAGCGGACGGAGCGGGACATGCCCGCGCCGCCCGGACCGCTGCCCGTGACGATGGCCGTCTCGCCGGGCGCGGCGACGCCCGGTTTCGTCCGGGTCGCCAAGCGGGCCTTGCAGAACGCGCTGCACGGCTACCCCTTCGCCGAGTAGAGGACGACGACATGCAGCACTCCAAGCCGCGGATCGTGATCGTCGGAGCGGGGGCGGCCGGGACGGCGGTCGCGCTCCGGCTGGCGGAGACCCGCCGGGACGTGGGCATCGCGCTGGTGGACCCGAGCCGCGCGGCCGGTCGTGGGGTCGCCTACTCGACCGCCAAGGCCGCGCACCTGCTCAACACGCCCGCGGCGAGGATGAGCGCGTTCCCCGACGAGCCGGACGACTTCGTCCGGTGGACCTCGCGGACGCTGGGCCGGGAGGTCGGGCCGGGGGAGTTCCTGCCGCGGCACCACTTCGGCAGCTACCTCGGGTGGGCGCTGGCGAACCACCCGGCGGTCCGCCGGATCCGCTCGCGGGCCGTGGGGATCACCGGCCGTGAGGTGCGGCTGTCCTCGGGCGAGGCGCTGCCGTACGACGCGGCGGTCCTCGCCCTCGGGGTGTTCCCGCCGGACTGCGAGTGGGCGCCTCCGTCCCTGCGGTCGTCGGGCCGGTTCGTCGCGAACCCCTGGGCCCCCAACGCGGTGAGTGCCGTGCCGGACAGCGGGGACGTCCTGCTGGTCGGCACCGGGCTCACGATGGTCGACCTGGCGATGGTGCTCGACCGGCCGGGCCGGGTGGTGCACGCGGTGTCCCGGCACGGCTCGCTGCCGCGCGAGCACGCCCCCGTGACGCCGGTGGCCGCACCGGACCTGAGCGGGTGCCACTCGCTCGACTCGCTGCGCTCCCTGGTGGCGCGGCGGGTGCGCGAGGAACGCGACTGGCGGGCCGTGGTCGACAGCCTCCGCTCCTCGATCCCCGCGCTGTGGCAGCGGTTGCCGGAAGGCGACCGCGCGCGGTTCCTCGAGGAGGACCTGCGCGGGTGGGAGGTGCGCCGCCACCGCATGCCGCCTGCGGCGGCCACGCAGATCCGCAAGCTGCGGGAACGGGGGAAGCTGGTGATCCACGCGGGAACGGTCGCGTCGGTGTCCGGCGACCTGGAGGTCACGCTGTCGTCGGGGCGCGCGCTTCGTGTCGGGTCGGTGGTGAACTGCACCGGCGCGCAGGCGGATTTGAGTCGAGTGGACGACCCGTTGGTGCGGTCGCTGCTCGACAGCGGGATGGCGCGACGGGGGCCGTTGGGACTGGGGTTGGCGACGGCGCCCGACGGACGGCTGCCGGGTGTGGCTCCACTGTGGACGATCGGGGCGCTGCGCCGGGGAGACCTGTGGGAGACCACGGCGTTCCCCGAGATCCGCGACCAGGCGGGTGCGGTAGCCGAAGCGGTGCTGGCGTCGGTGACCGACGAGGTCGCCGAGGCGGCTTGACGTTCCGGCATGCGAAGAAGCCCGGCGATCCAGGTGGTCGCCGGGCTTCTTCAGATGAGGCTCCCGATCACGGTCAGGTCGGTGGCCACCTCGGTGACGGTCGACCGAGCGGAGTTGAGGAGTTCATCGAGCAGCCGGAGGCGGAGTCGGTCCTCGGTCGTCGCGCCACCGTTCTTGCCGCGCGCACGGTCGTGGATCTGCTTGCTCACGTGCGGCTGCACGATCACGATCCTGATCGGGCTGGTCGCGTCGAGGATTTCCAGCGCCTCGAGGAACTCGGTCCTCGAGGCGGTGCGGACACCGAGGTCCCAACAGGCGGGCCGGGAGACCCGTGGTGGGGACAGGGCCTTGAGCAGTCGTCGACGGTCGGTGAACACCAGGTTCTTCACCGCCTGGCTCACGACGACCTCGTACGGCGCCACAGCGACCCGACGGCTCGGGGCGCAGCTGTTGGCGGCCTTCACGTGGATCAGACTCAGCGTGCCCTCCGGCGAGATGTGCAGGAAATCGGCTATCTCGCCCGCCCCGTCGTCGCAGGTCAGCCACCCGTCCTGGTACCTGTTGACGACCCAGGCGAAGAGCGATCGGTCGCCTTGCGTCGCGGTCTTGTCGTGGATGTCCTGTGACCCCTTGAACGGTGGTTTCTCCTGTTCAAGGGCGTAGCCGGAGAAGTCCTCGAAAGACCAGTTGGGGAAGGCGAAGTCACGAGGGCGCTCCTCCCAGATCCGGCCGTTGACGATCGTGTGGCCGGAGCTGTAGTACACGGAGAGGAGGCTTTCGCCCTGGTGGAGGGCGTCGAGCACCTGACGAACCGGGCCGGGGTTCGTTGGCGTGCCGCCGAACCCGATGTCGAGCGAGAACCCGTGAGGAGCAGGTTTCGGTGTGCCCTTGAGCTGACCGCTGGTGCTTCCAGCAAGGCCGACGTCGAGGAAGATCCGCGGCGAGTTGGATGCGCCGGTCAGGTCGAGCACAGCGTCCTGCAACAACACGGCTGCCTCGCACACCGAGTCGGGGGTGTGCGACGGGAGGTCGTCGGATGGCACCACTCTGATCTCATAGGCGCCTTTGACGTTGTCAAGGCTGAAAACTTCCCGCGCGAAGTTGGCGAACACCTCTTCGCCGGAACCATGAGCGAGTTCGTTCTCGATCAAGTCGAGCAGTTCGACTACCGCGGTGACGAATGTGGGGAAGTCCGGTGACGGCTTGAACCACGCGGACGACTCGGCGAGCGAGCTGCCGATGATCCCGTTGAGCACCACCCGGTTCGGGTCGTCCGGTAGTTCCGAGCGCGCCGCTCCGACGGTGTACGTGCCGTCGGCGGCCGGATTGGCGGTGTCCTGCAGCCTCTGCCCGCCAGTGCTCTTGGTGTCCGCCTTGGTGGTTCGGGGTCGATGCACACCGCGGGTCCACAGGCTTTTGGCGTCGCCTCGGTGTAGCGCTCCCTCGAGCACACGAGGAGGTATGCGGATGAACTCCGGCCTCGGCGGCTTGTCCAGCCATCGCTGAAGGCGGTTCTGAGCAGAATTGTCGCAGTGGACCGCGACGAGCTTCCGCCGTCTCAGTGCGACAGTCAGGCGGTGGACGGTGTCCTCGAACTCCGAGCCCTCCGCGGCCCAGGTCGGTCGATCGCGCTGCTGTCGCACGAATCCGGTGAGCTGGTCGACACCACCGTCGAGATCGACGCCCTGGTTGGCGGCCAGCACGCGGACTTCCCGCCCTGAACGACCGCGACTCGGCGTGGTGAGCTGCTTCCGCAGGACCTCGAACGCGACGGTGGGGTCGTTCGCCGTGCACTGGAGGATGACGGCCGCGACGTAGGGGTGAATGGTCTGCCAGTCGAGAACTCCCGGCTCGTCGCTCATCGCGCACCCCGCTCGATTCTCCGACACGCGTCGGAATCCTTGCGGGAATGGCGTCGGGATGGCTTGAGCCGTCGTTAGCCGGAGTAGTCGCTTTCACCTGAACGGTTGAAGCGTGGTCGGTGGCCCGCGGGGTGGGTCTGCCCCCGCGGGCCACCGGGCTCAGGTGGACTTGCCCTCGATGGTGGCCGCCAGTTCGCCCGCGCGGACCACCCAGTTCGCCACGGCCTTCGCCAGGACGGTCCTGGAGAGCCTGAACTCCTCGGCCAGGATGTGCTCGTCCGGGGTGTGGTCGAGGGAGGCGTCGCCAGGGCCGTAGGCGACCATGGGCACGTCCCGCCACCTGGTGGCGAGGGTGTTCATGTCGCTGCTGCCCTTCTTCGCCAGGAACCTCGGGGTCACGTCCGCGTCCCGGAAGGCGCGGGAGAACGCCTTCACCAGCGGGCTGGAGCGGGGGGTGGCGTGGCCGGGGGTGGCGCGCAGGACGGTCACGTGGACCGGGGCCGCCGCCGCGGTGATCACGGCCGCCAGCTCGTCCACGTCGGTCGAGTGCGGGACGCGCACGTCGAACACCGCCTCGCCCACCTGGACGTCGCCGCCGTTGCGGGCGTCGACACCCAGGACCGCCATCATCGCGTCGGGGGAGAAGTCCGCGATCGCCTTCCGCAGCACGGTGACCACGTCGACCAGCTGGTCCGCCGCCGTGGAGACGCCGTTGCCCGCCGTGTGGCCGACCGGGGTGCTGATGGACAGCCGCACCTTCAGCAGGCCGTTGTAGCTGATCGTCAACGCGCTCGCGCCGCTCGGCTCGCCGACGACGACGGCGTCCGCCGTGTAGTGGTCGCGCACGTAGAACGCGCCCGCCGCGGTCATCTCCTCCTCGACCGCGCCGACCACGCGGACCTGCGCCCACGACGGGACCTCCATCTCCGCCAACGTCTCCAGGAACGCGACGAGGCTGCCCTTCGCGTCCACGCTGCCGCGGCCGTAGAGGACGCCGTCCTCCCAGCGCGCGGGCCAGCGGTGCGGCACGGTGTCGAGGTGGCCGAGCATCAGCAGCTTGTGCGGGCCGGTGCCGCGGGTGGCGACGAGGTTGCCCGCGGCGTCGATCTCCGAGTCGATGCCGTACTCCGTGCACCAGTCCATCAGGTAGTCGGCGAGTTCGCGCTCGTCGGCCGAGACCGACGAGATCTCCACGGTCCTGGTCAGCAGCGCCAGGTCCTCGGCGGGCGGCGCGGCCCGCCAGAAGCGGGTGCCGGACGCGGGCGCGAGGACGTGCGGGCCGGTGATCGCCACGTCGGAGCCGCCGGTCAGGGCGATCTCCGCGGCGCGCACCTTCTGCTTCATCCGGCCCTTGGCGTACTGGCCGCCCTCGCCCGGCAGGATGTGCGCCTGCCGCGAGGTCGGGTCCGACGGGTCGGACAGCAGGCCCGGCGTGCCGGTGACCAGCCGCAGGTGGTCGGCGTCCAGCGCGTTCGCCAGTTCCGCCGCCAGGACGTCCGCGTCCACGTTCAACGCGGACCCACCGGCGCTGTCGGCGACCGGCGGCGAGACGCACACGACGTCGAACGCGTCCAGCAGCGCGCGCAGCCGGTCGGTGTCCACACCGGACACGACGCCCGCGCGGTGGTCGCGGATCACGCCCACCCGACCGTCCTGCACCGCGCGGATCGGCGGGTTCGCCGTCCCGGCGACCACCGCGTCGTCCTGCGCGACCGCCGCGTGCACGGTCAGCCCGCGGGTCGACAGCGCGCGGCGGACGCGGGGGAGCGTCACGCGCTCGTAGGCGTCGACGATGTGCGCCATCTCCTCCGGCGGGCAGTAGCGCACGTCGTCGCCGTTGCGCAGCTGCAGGAACCGGATGGGGCGGCCGATGTTCTCGTAGTGCTCGACGATGCCCGCCGCGCCACCGGCCACGAGCAGCACGCGCGCGCCGCGGTGGTGGATCTCGGCGAGCTCGTCGAAGACGTTCTCGTGGTGCAGCGAGGCGCTGCCGATCTTGACCACGTACAACGCCGCCTTGCGTGTGTGGGCGACGTGCCCGAGTACGGACATCCTTCCGCTCCTTGTCAGCCGATGCCGCGGGTGTTGCCGCCGTCGGCCACGAGGACCGTGCCGGTGACGTAAGAGGCCTGTTCACTGGCGAGGAAGGTGGCGAGCGCGCCGAAGTGCGCCACGTCCCCGATGCGCCCCAACGGGATGCGCGCGGCGACCTTCGCCAACTCCTCCTCGACGTTCTCCCCGAACTGCTCGTCGAGGATCGGGGTGCGGTGGAATCCGGGGGCCAGCACGTTCACCGTGACGCCGTTGGCGCCGAGCGCGTGCACCAGGCCCTTCATGTGGCCGAGCATGCCGAGCCTCGCCACGGACGACAGGCCGCTCTCCGGGTGCGGCTGCCGGATCGACTCCGAGGCGATCATCAGCATCCGCCCCCAGCCGTTGGCCTTGAGGATCGGCAGCGCGGCCAGGGTGATCGCCACGTGCGGCAGCAGGTTCCCGTCGACGGCTTCCCGGTAGTCGGCCACCGAGAAGCTGTCGACGGGACCGAACGGGACGCCGCCGGTGTTGGTCACCACGATGTCGAGCGAGCCGAACTCCTCCGCGGTCTGCCGCACCCACGCCGCGGCCGCGCGTTCGTCGCAGATGTCGACGGGACTGCTGAGCACGTCACCCGTGCCCATCGCGTTGACCTCGGCATGGGCTCTGGCCAGTCGGACCGGGTCCCGTCCGCAGATCGAGACGTGCGCGCCCTCCGACGCGAACGCCTTGGCCACGGCGAGACCGAGTCCGCTGCTCGAGGCCGCCACCAGTGCGACGCGCCCCTTCATCCCGAGGTCCATGAGCTCCGTCCTTACTTGATCGGCAGTAGCCGGTAGCCGTAGCGCGCGAGCAGCGGGAGCGCGGGCACGGACGCGGCGGTGATCTCCTGCTTGGTGAGCTGGGCGCGCCACCGCTCGTCGGAGCGGATGGACGTCCTGCCCTGGCTGAGCCGGTCCGGGTTGCCCGTCACGGTGTGGTTCTCGCTCAGCGTCACGGTCCCGTCGGCGTCGACGGGGGAGTCCCCGTCCAGGCCCGCGAACCGCATGACCTCCGCGACGACCTCGCGCGGGTTCGCGCACAGGTCCTCGTGGCGGACCCTGAGGTAGCGGTCCGGCGCCGCGCGGCCGAGCAGCTCGGACGCGACGTTGAAGGCGGTCCAGAAGGCGCTGCTCTCCGCGGGCGTCCTCGGGTCGATGTAGTCCTTGGCGCGCTTGTAGGAGAACGCCGTCGGACGCGGGTCGCGCACCATGTGCAGGATCCGCACGTCGAGGTCGTCGCGGCCCAGCAGGGCCGCCGCCTCGCCGGGGTACTTCGACCCGTCGACGATCAGTCGCTCCGCGCCGTTCTGCGCGAGGAGCCCGTAGATCGCCGCGGTGCGGCCGGTGGCCTCGTCGACGGCGCGGGACGACCGGCCGCCCTTCGTCCAGTCGGCCAGCCGCGCCCTGGTGTGCCGGGTGCGCAGGAACCGCTGCTGCTGCACGGCCATCCGTTGTGCTGCGGCGGGTTCCGCCGTGCCGTTGGCGTAGAGCACCGACGACCACAGGTCGCACTCGGTCAGGTCACGCCCGCAGCCGCACTGGGTGTTGGTGCCCTCCTTGAGGACGCCGTTGCGCCACAGGTAGTGCAGCTCCCCGACGTGCAGCACGCCGGGCAGCTCGTTGAGCACGTTGCCCAGCAGCGTGCTGCCGCTGCGCATCCAGCCGGTGATGTAGAGGACCCTCGGCTTACTCATTGCCGCTCTTCCAGGACAGCGTCATCAGGTGCTGCGGCAGGTGCACGGCCAGGCCGATGCGGCTGGACGCCTCGAACACGTCACCGCCGTCGACGCCCTCGCCGCGGCGCAGCGCGATGTGCGCGACGCTGGGCAGCAGCAGCGTGAACGCGGCCCGGAAGTCGCCCAGCAGCAACGTGTCACGCGGGATCATGCGCGTGCGGGACACGGTGATGCCCGCGAGCTGGAGCCTGCCGAGCAGCCCGGTGCGGACCATCTCCCAGTAGGTGAACGGGTGCGCGACGATGCCGTCGCACGAGCCGCCGGTCTCCTCGACCTCGGCCGCCGCCTCGGTGACCGCGCCCTCCAGGTCCAGCGGCGAGTCCGTGTGCCGCGTGCCCGGCAGGTTCAGCAGGCCGGTGATGGCGCCGTCCGCGGTGCCGTTGAGCAGGGACTGGTTCTCCACCACGGACAGGCGCACCAGGACGCGGAAGTCGACGAACTGCGGCAGCAGCTCCGGGTGGTCGAGCAGGCCCTCGGGCACGGGGACCCGCGCGACGAGGTCGGTGAGCGGGGTCTGCGCGAGCCGCGGGACGAACGCCGCCTCGGGCGTGGTCGCGTAGGAGGTGCCCGACTCGGTGAGCGCGCCCTTCGGCGGCTCGTACACGAAGGTGGCGGGCCCGTCGGTGACCTGCGCGGTCTTCAGCAGGTGGCGCACGGGATAGCGGGGGCGCGACGCGAACAGCGGGAACGCGGCGGGCAGGTGGGTGCCGAAGGGCACCACCAGGTCGCCCGCGCCCAGTGCCGTGGTGACGGCCGTCGAGAACACCTCGCCGGGCGTGCGGTCGAGGTCCGCGACGGTCAGGGTCCCTGTCATCTGCACTCCTCATTCGATGCGTGAAAGCCTGTGGATGAGCTTAGTGATTTCTTCCTGAATTTTTACCGTCCGTACAAGAAGTGCTGCTTATATTATCGGTGATCATTCCTTATCGGCCCAGTTCATAAGGCCGCTCATATGTGTTGAGAAGGGGTGTTTATTGGATATTTTCACGTCCGGGGGTTAAATTTGTCCTACCTGATCACGCACCGCAACAAAACTGAGGGGCGAGCTAATGCAGAAGACCGTGTACGGCGCCGAGTGCCCGGAGTGCGCCGCCGAGGTGACCCTCGAGGCCGACGCTCGGGTCAGCGAGATCGTCGAGTGCGTCGAGTGCCGCAGTGAGCTGGAGATCGAGTCCACCGAGCCCCCGACGCTGATCCTGGCGCCCGAGGTCGAAGAGGACTGGGGCGAGTAGATCACCCTCCCAACGAGCAAGGGACGCATGACGATGAATTCGGTAGCTCCCCGCCTCGGCATTCTCGCTTCCCGAGTGCGCTTCGAGGAGAAAAGCATCATGACCGCGCTGGAGAAGCGCGGAGGCGTGTTCGAGCACCTGGACCCCAGGACGTTGTCCGTCGCGGGCGGCACGACCTGGACCGGGCCGGACTTCGTCATCAACCGCGAGGTCGGCCATTACCGCGCCCTTTACGCGGCGAGCGCGTTGGAATGCGTCGGCGTGACGGTGCTGAACACCGCCGCGGCGACGCACGTGAGCGGCGACAAGTGGCACACGTCGGCAGCCCTGCTGAAGGCCGGGCTGCCGACGCCCGCCACCTCGCTGGCCCTGACGTCCGACGCCGCGCTCAAGGCGTTGGACGAGCTCGGCTACCCGGCCGTCATCAAGCCGCTGGTCGGCTCGTGGGGACGGCTGGTCACCAAGGTCACCGACCGCGAGGTGGCCACCGCCGTCCTCGAGCACATCGAGGCCCTCCCCTCGCCGCAGGCGCACATCGTGTACCTCCAGGCGCTGGTGGGGAAGGCGGACCGCGACATCCGCGTGGTCGTCGTCGGCGGGGAACCGCTCGGCGCGACGCACCGCCGGGGCGACGAGTGGCGCACGAACGTCGCCCGCGGCGCGGTGAGCGAGCTGTGCCCGCTCACGGACGAGATCACGGACCTCGCGACCAGGGCGGCCGCCGCGGTCGGCGCCGACATCGCCGGGGTCGACCTGATCGAGGACGAGGAAGGACGCCTTACCGTGCTGGAAGTCAACGACCGGGTGGAGTTCAGGGGCTTCCAGAGCGCCCACCCCGAGGTCGACGTGGCGGACCGGATCGTGGACCTGCTGCTCGCGAGGGCCGCGTCATGATCAGGGTGGCCGTCCTCGGCGCCGCGGGCTACATCGGCGGCGAACTGCTCCGCGTGCTCCTGTCCCACCCCGAGGTCGAGCTGGCCGCGGCCACGTCCCGCAGCCTGCACGGCCGCCAGATCGACGGCGTGCACCCCAACCTGCGGGGCCGCACCCGGCTCACCTTCAGCCCCGAGGACCAGCTCGACCACTACGACGTGCTGTTCCTCGCCACCCCGCACCGCGAGACCATGGCGCGGATGCCGGAGTTCCTGAACCTGGCGAAGACCGTCATCGACCTGTCCGGCGACTTCCGCCTCGGCGACGTCGACACCTACGAGAGCTACTACGGCGTGCCGCACACGGCGCCCGAACTGCTCGACACGTTCGTCACCGGCCTGCCCGAGCTGCACCGCGACGCGCTGCGCACGGCGGACCGGATCAGCGTGCCGGGCTGCATGGCCAGCGCGGGCATCCTGTCGCTGACCCCGTTGGCCAAGGCCGGTCTCATCACCGGCGAGGTCACGGTCGACGCCCGCACCGGCTCCAGCGGGTCCGGCGCGAAGGCGGGCGCGGAGAACCTGCACGCCGAGCGGAGCGGGGCGCTGCGCGTCTTCGCCCCCACCCGGCACCGGCACGAGGCGGAGATCTCGCAGGCGACCGGCCTGCCGATCCGCATGACGGCCACGGGTGTCGAGGCGGTGCGCGGCGTCCAGCTCCTCTGCCGGGCGCGGCTCGCCGACGGCGCCGACGAGAAGTCCATCCGCTCCGCCTACCGCCAGGCCTACGGCGGCGAGCCGTTCGTCCGCGTGGTCGCGCAGCGGCGCGGCATGCACCGCTTCCCCGACGCGAAGATCCTGTCCGGCTCCAACTTCTGCGACGTCGGCTTCGCGCTCGACGCGGGCTCGCCGCACGTCACGGTGATCTCGGCGCTGGACAACCTCGTCAAGGGCGGCGCGGGCAACGCCGTGCAGTGCATGAACGTCCGCTACGGCCTGCCGGAGCGCCACGGCCTCGAGTTCACCGGCTTGCACCCGAACTGATCCCCCGAGATCGACACAGGGCGAAAGGACAAAAGGCATGAGCAGCAGCACGGTCGCGCTGCCCGACACGACCTCCGGACCGGAGCTCGCCGACCTCGGCGAGGTCACCGCCCGGATCAGGGAACACGTCGTGAACATGTGCGCCGGTCCCGAAGGCGGACACGTGGGTGGCTCGATGTCGCTCGTCGAGATCCTCGCCACCCTCTACTTCCGCGTCATGCTGGTCGACCCGCAGTTCCCGGCGTCACCCGACCGCGACGTGCTGCTGCTCAGCAAGGGGCACGGCGGGATCGGTCTCTACGCCACCCTCTGCGAGGCGGGGTTCTTCCCGGCGTCGGTGCTGGCGGACTACGGCCTGCAGGGCGGCGCGCTGATGGCGCACCCGAACACCGAGCTGCCGGGCGTCGAGATGCCGACCGGTTCCCTCGGCCACGGCCTGGCGCTGGGCATCGGCTACGCGCTCGCCACCAGGCTGGACGAGAGCGACCGCCGCACGTTCGTGGTGATGGGCGACGGCGAGCTCCAGGAGGGCTCGGTCTGGGAGGCCGCCTCGGTGGCGGCGTCGCAGAAGCTCGACAACCTGATCGCGGTGATCGACCGCAACGGCCTGCAGATCACCGGCGGCACCCACGAGGTCAACGACCTCGAACCGCTCGGCGACCGCTGGCGCGCCTTCGGCTGGCGGGTGTTCGAAGTGGACGGTCACGACGTCGACCAGCTGACCGACGCGCTGTCGGCGCAGCCCGAGGAGGGCAGGCCCACCGTGGTCATCGCCCGCACCGTCAAGGGCAAGGGCCTGCCGATGGTGGAGAACCAGACCCGCAGCCACTACGCGAAGTTGGGCGACCGGCAGCGCCGCTTGGCGCTGGCCGCGCTGGAGAAGGGACGGCGGTCATGACCGCTGCGGTGAAAGTTCTGTCGTCGAGGGAGGTATACCGCGACATCGTCGCCGAGCTGCTGCCCCGTGACGAGCGGATGATCTGCCTCGACACCGACACGGGGTTGTTCAGCGGCGTCGACTTCGGCGCCGCGAGCAACCGGTACGTCAACATCGGCATCGCCGAGCACACGCTGATGGGTGCGGCCGCCGGGCTGGCGAAGGAGGGCCGCCTCCCGTTCGTGAACACGATGGCGGCGTTCGCCTGCTCGCGGGCGGTCGAGGCCGTCAAGATCGACATCGCCTACAACAACCTGCCCGTCCGCATCGCCGCCACCCACTCCGGGGTGTCGGCGGGGCACCTCGGCCCCACGCACCACGCGCTGGAGGACCTGGCCGTGATGCGGACGCTGCCGAACATGACCGTGATCGTCCCCGCGGACGCGGCGACGACGGACTCCCTGGTGCGCCAGGCGCTCGCGCTGCCCGGACCGGTGTACCTCCGGCTCGGCCGCAACGCCACGCCCGACCTGCCCGCCGGCCCGCCGGTGAAGCTCGGCCAGGCCCAGGTGTTGCGGCAGGGCACCGACATCACGATCGCCGCCTGCGGCTCCTACCCGGTGCTCGCCGCCATCGAGGCGGCGGAACTCCTGGAGGCGCAGGGGATCGAGGCCACGGTGCTGCACGTGCACACCGTCAAGCCGCTGGACACCGCGACCCTCGCGGCCGCCGCGGGCTTCACCGGAACGGTGATCACCGTCGAGGAGCACTGGCGCACCGGCGGCTTCGGCGCCGCCGTGGCCGAGGCGCTCACCGAACTGCTGCCCGTCCGGGTCCACCGGCTGGGGCTGCCCGACCGCTTCGTCGGGGTGTCCGGCTCGCAGAGCTACCTGCTCGGACGGGCGGGCGTCACGGCGGCCGCCATCGCCGAACGGGCCAAGACGAGCTTGAGGGGTTGAGACCAGTGAACGACGTCTACAGGTCTGCGGGGTGGTGGCGCGACGAGACGATCCTCGACGACCTCCGGCGTGCGGTCGCCGCCACGCCGGACAAGACCGCCCTGGTCTGCTACCAGGGCAGTGAGACCGGCACGTTCGGCCCGGTCTCGCTCACCTACCGCGAACTCGGCGACAAGGTCGAGCGGATCGCGGGCAACCTGCACCGGCTGGGCGTGCGCCACGGGGACGTGGTCACGTTGCAGCTCCCCAACAACTGGCAGCTGGTGGCGCTGATCCTGGCCTGCGCCAGGATCGGCGCCGTCGCCGGCCCCGTCGTCCCCATCATGCGGCGGCGCGAGGTCGAGTTCACCACCAGCCTCACCGGGAGCCCGGTGTACATCGCCGCGGCCACCTTCCGGAAGTTCGACTACGCCGAGATGAGCGCCGAGGTCGCCGCGGCCGTTCCCACGCTGCGGCACCGGATCCTGCTCGGCGGCGACGGTTCCGACGGCGCGCTGGACTTCGACCGGGAGCTGCTGGAGCGCGAGTCGAGCCTGGACGGGGCCGTCGAGGCCGGTCCGGACGACCTCGCCCAGGTGATGTTCACCTCCGGCACGACCGGCGAGCCCAAGGGCGTCGTGCACAGCCACAACACGCTGTACTCCATGAACAAGGCCCAGGCCGACGTGCTGCACCTCTCCGCCTCCGAGGTGACGGCGATGGGGTCGCCCACGACCCACCAGGCCGGCTACACGTGGAACCTCGTGATGCCGCTGCTGCTCGGCGCCACCTCGGTGCACGTCGACCACTGGGACGCGCGGGTGATGCTGAAGATCCTCCAGGAGCAGCGGGTCACGTTCTTCATGGGCGCGCCGCCGTTCCTGTCGGACCTCATCAACTGGCAGAAGGAGACCCCGTACGACCTGTCCGCGCTGCACACGTTCGCCACCGGCAGCGCGCCCATCGCGCCGCTGCTGGTCGAGCAGGCGCGGGACGTCCTCGGGTGCAGGCTCTACGCGCTGTGGGGCATGACCGAGAACGGCTGCGTCACGATCACCCGTCCCGAGGAGCCCGTGATGCGGGCGGCCGAGAGCGACGGGACCGCCGTGGCGGGCATGGAGGTCCGGATCGTCGACCGCGACTTCGGCGGCCCGGTCCGGAGTGGACAGGCCGGGCTGTTGCAGGTGCGGGGATCCGCGCAGGCGCTCGGTTACTACCGTCGTGAGGACGTCTACGCGAAGTGCGTGACCGACGACGGCTGGTTCGACACCGGCGACCTCGCCCGCGACGACGGCCACGGCGGCATCCGGATCACCGGGCGCGTCAAGGACCTCATCATGCGCGGCGCGGAGAACATCCCGGCCGTCGAGGTCGAGGCGGCGCTGCTGCGGCACGAGGCCGTGCGGGACGTGGCCGTCGTCGGCTACCCGGACGAGCGCCTCGGCGAGCGCGCGTGCGCGGTCCTGGTGACCGGCGGGATCACGTTGACGATGGACGACGTCCAGTCCCACCTGGACGGCCTCGGCATGGCGAAGCACTACTGGCCCGAGCGCCTGGAATTCGCTTCCGCGTTGCCGAGGACACCGTCCGGAAAGATCCAGAAATTCGCCCTGCGCGACCAGATCCGGGCCCAGTAGGAGGGGTAATGGATTTCGAGTTCACCGCCGAGCAGAAGGCGTTCGCCAAGAGCGTCGCGGACTTCGCGGCCGAGAAGATCGCACCGTTCCGCCACGAGAACGACGTGCGGGGCGCCTACCGCGAGGGCCAGCTCGCGGACATCGCCGCGGAGGGGTTGTTCGGCCTGCGGGTGCCCGCCGCGTACGGCGGTCTGGAGCTCGACGCGGTGAGCGCCGGGATCGCGCTGGAGGAGCTGGCGGCGGCCGACCTCACGGTCTGCTTCCCGGTGCTCAACGCGGCGCTGGTGGCCGGTGTGCTGGCCGCCAACGGCACCCCCGAGCAGCTCGACCGCTGGCTGCCGCCCATCGCCTCCGGCGAGGCCGTCGTCGCCGTGTGCCTCACCGAGCCGGACCACGGCACGGACGCGGCGAACATCGTGATGACCGCCGAGCCGGACGGCGACGGGTGGGTGCTCAGCGGCGTGAAGGCGTCCATCATGGCCACCGCGTACTCCACGCACGGCCTGGTGTTCGCCCGCACCGGCGGGCCCGGCGCGCACGGCGTCACGGCGTTCTACGTGGGCCTGGACGACGAGCACGTCACCAAGGAGCGGCTCAGCGACCTGGGCTGTCGGGCCGGTGGCCGAGGCAACCTGGTGTTCGACGGCCTGCGCGTCGGGCCGGAGGACGTGGTCGGCGGGCTCGGCGTCGGGTTCGTGGAGGTCATGCGCGGCTTCGGGTTCTCCCGCGCGCTGATCGCCCTGATGGCCATCGCGCTGGGCCGGGTCGCGATCGACGAGGCCATCGCCCACGCCTCCAAGCGGGAGGCGTTCGGCCAGGCTCTGTCGAAGTTCCAGAGCGTCGCGTTCCCCTTGGTGGAGCACGCCACGTTCATGCACGCGGCCCGCCTGCTGTCGTTCCAGGGGCTGACCAAGGCGGACGAGGGTCTCGACCCGCGGCTGCCGTCGAACATGGCCAAGTGGTGGGCTCCCAAGGCCGCCATGGAGGCCGTGCACCAGGCCCTGCTCGTCATGGGGCACTTCGGCTGGGCCGAGGACGGTCCGATCGCGCAGCGGCTGCGCGACGTGATCGGGCTCCAGTTGGCCGACGGGACGGCCGCCGCGACGAAGCTCGTCGTGTCGCGTCACCTGTTCGGGAAGAAGTTCGCGCCGTGACGTCCGATTGCTGAATTCATCAGCTATTGCGGCATGAAATATGCACGTGCTTTTGATGATTGACGCCCTGGTTGGGTTAGTCCGCCAACCACATACTGGATTTCCACCGGGAATCGGTCGGGAATCGGTATGTCGGCGTCGAGGGGAGTTCGGCAGTGTCAGCCTTGTTCGCGCTTCGCCTGCCGGTAGACGCGCATCTTCGCCCGTGTCCCGCAGACCGCCATCGAGCACCAGCGGCTCGCCCGGTTGCGGGAGCGGTCGTAGAAGGCCCACTCGCACCGGTGCTCCTGGCACGCCTTGAGGCGCTGCCAGGAGCCGTCGGTGACGGCTCCCACCACGGACGCCAGCACGATGCCCAGCGCGCCGCGCACGTCGCTCTGCGCCGGGGCCAGTCCGGGACCGCTGTCCTCGGTGAACTTCACGACCAGCGGGCAGTCGCGGGCGATGTGCTCGAACGTCCGGTGCGCCTCGGGGTCCGGCTTCCCGCCGTTGTTCTCCCGCAGCAGCGCGCGCAGCGACTCGCGCAGCGCCACGGCGTCCTGGCGGTCGAGGTCGTCGGGGTTCGCGCTCGCGAAACCGTTGCGCCCCAACCACTCGCCGAGCCCGTCGGCGGTGGCGAACTCGTCCGGCCCGAACTCGACGTTGACGCTGTTGACGAAGGACTGCACCAGCGCGAGTCCGCCGGGCGCCTCTTCCCTGTCTCCTGGTTGTTTCTTCACCCCGGCCATGTTACTGGTCAAACCCGTTCGCCGGGAGTGACGATTTCACGAGACCGCCCTGCGACGGTCAGCCCGATCGTCGAGTCAAACGCGACGAAGACGCAGTTCAGTGGACCCATGACCGTTGAGGAAGACACGAGGACCCCTCGGACGAACGCGGTGTTCGTTCGGGGACTCGGTACCGGTGTCGGGTTCTCGACGGTCTCCGCCGACCGCGTACGTCTCCACGCCGTCCAGCTGGAGCGAAGGCGCCGGGAAACCGGGGCCGCACTCCACGTCCCGTCGGGCCGCTCGCCGCGTCACGCCGAGTCGCCCGGCCAGTTCCTGGCCTGCCCAGCGTCGGGGGGTCGGTAGCAGAGAGGAGACGCGACATCAGGGCTGACGGGTCACCTACGCGAGCCGTTCTCGCCCCCAGGTTTGGTCAGGATTTGTCCTAAGTGCGCACTGCTCTGCCAGGCGCACGAGGAGACAGGAGAAAGGAACATGGACACTCAGGTTACGAAGCGGCCTCCGCTGCTCCTGCTGTGCCTCGCCCAGTTCATGCTCACGCTGGACTTCGCGATCGTCAACGTCGCCCTGCCGTGGATCAAGAGCGACCTCCAGTTCAGCAACGGCGCGCTGCCGTGGGTCGTCGGCGCGTACGCGCTGTTCTACGGCGGCTTCCTGCTGCTGGGCGGACGCGTCGGCGACATCATCGGTCGCAAGCGCATGTTCGTGTGGGGCCTGGGGATCTTCACCCTCGCCTCGCTCATCGGCGGCATCGCCACCACCCCGATCGTGCTGATCGCCGCCCGCGCGCTCCAGGGCTTCTCGGCCGCGGCCGTCGCCCCCGCCGTGCTGGCGATGATCGGCGCCGGGTACCCGGAGGGCAAGGAGCGCGCCAAGGCCATGGGCGTGTTCGGCGCCGTGTCCTCGGTCGGCTTCGCGGGCGGTGTGCTCGCCGGTGGCGTGCTCACGCAGCTGTTCGACTGGCGGGCCGTCATGCTCGTCAACATCCCGGTCGGCATCGCGATGGTCTGGCGCGCCGCGGTGCGCCTGGACGACGACAGCAAGCAGACCCGCACCGTCAAGATCGACGTGCCCGGCGCCATCCTGGTGACCGCGAGCATGTGCTCCATCGCCTACGCGCTGACGCTGGCCTCCGACCAGGGCTGGGGCGCCACCAGCGTCCTGATCCCGCTCGTCGGCGGCGTCGTCCTGCTCGGCGTGTTCCTGGTCGTGCAGACCAAGGTGGCCTCGCCGCTGGTCCCGCTCTCGATCTTCCGCAACCGCGCGGTGTCGGGCGGCAACCTGGTGGCGTTCCTGTCCGGTGGCGTGATGTCCTGCTCCACCTTCTTCATCACGCTGTACATGCAGCACATCCTCGGGTTCAACGCGATCCTCACGGGCCTCGCGTTCTTCCCGCAGGCGCTGGTCGTCGTGTTCGCCTCCCTCCCGGTGGCGAAGTCCACGGCGTCCATCGGCCCGCGGCCGCTGCTGATCTTCGGCGGTCTGTTCCTCACGGCCGGTTCCGCGTGGCTGGCCTTCGCGGGCGCCGACGGCTCGTTCGTCGTCAACGTCCTGCCGGGCGGCATCCTGCTGGGCGTCGGCGTCACGGTCATGATGATCAGCACGGCCGCCGCCGCGATGACCGGCGTCAAGCCGCAGCAGATGGGCCTCGCGTCCGGTCTGTACAACTCCAACCGCCAGCTCGGCGTCGGGCTCCTGCTCGGCATCGCGGTGGCACTGGCGACGCTCGCCAGCGGCTCCGGCAACGGCATCACCGCCGAGGGCTTCCAGACCGCGTTCTGGTTCTCCACGGTCATCTCGGCCGTCGTGGTGGTCATCGCCGCGATCGTCCTGCCGAAGGCCAAGGCCGGTCCCCTGGTGAACGCCGAGCCGGTCAAGGAGTCCAAGCCGGCACCGGTGGCGGGCGCCTAGTCACACCCGCACCACCCAAGGGCTGGTTCCGGCACACGCCGGAGCCAGCCCTTTCGGCGTGTCCGGAAGCGCTTGGAGCGGCCGCTGAGCCGGTCCTGGCGCGTTTCGGCGTGTCCGGGGGTTCTCGTGCGGCGTCCGTCCACTGTGCCCGGTCCGAAATACCACTTCCCCTTGCGTGTCAACGGTCCCAACGAGTAGCAGCGCTTATCGCCCGGCCGTTGTCCCGGTCGTGTTACCACCGTACCGTTTTAGGTAGTAACCACGGCCGAAGTCGAGGAGGGCGGTATGAGCCACCACCAGATATTGCGGGAATTCGGAGAGCTCCTGTTCACCCAGCCGGGCCTGCACTCGCCTCCGGCCGCGGTCGCGGCCTGGTACCTGCGCAAGGCCGCGCTGTTCGAGGTGATCGCCGCCGACGGCGGCTCGGACGCGGCCGACGCGCGCAACCAGGCGGAACTGGCCCACAGGCGCGCACTGCGCCTGATGGAAGACCGAGCGGCATGAGGCGAAGGACGACGGAGACATGGCGGACATACTCATCGTCGGTGGCGGCATCGGCGGTCTCGCGACGGCGCTGAGCATCGCCGAGCAGGGACATCGGGCGGTCGTGCTGGAGCGCGCCCGGCAGTTCGCGGAGATCGGCGCGGGCATCCAGTTGGGGCCCAACGCCTTCCGCGCCCTGGACCGGCTCGGCGTCGGGGACAGGGCGCGCGAGCGCGCCGTGTTCATCGACGAGCTGCGGTTCATGGACGGCACGACCGGCGAACGGGTCGCGGGCATGCCGCTGACCGGCGCCTACCGGACCAGGTTCGGCAACCCCTACGCGGTGGTGCACCGCGGCGACCTCTACCAGACGCTGCTGGAAGCCTGCCGCGCCAACGAGAACGTCGTGCTGCACGCGGCCACCCCGGTCGTGCGCTACAGCCAGACCGCGGACGTGGTCACGGCCCACACGGCGAACGGCGAGGCGTTCCGGGGCGTGGCGCTGATCGGCGCCGACGGCATCCGCAGCGGCATCCGCGGGCAGCTCGTCGGCGACGGCGGGCCGCGGATCTCCGGGCACTCCATCTACCGCAGCGTGATCCCGATGGACCTGGTCCCGCACGACCTGCGCTCCAACACGGTCACGCTGTGGGCGGGCCCCAAGTGGCACTTCGTGCACTACCCCATCGGCGGCGGGGAGTTCCTCAACCTCGCGGCCACCCGTGACGACGACGCCCGGCAGGAGCTCACCGGCGTGCCGGTGGAGAAGACGTTCGTGCTGGACCAGTTCCCGAGCCTGAGCGAGACGGCCAGGAGGCTGCTGGAGCTGGGGAACGACTGGCGCAGCTGGGTCCTGTGCGACCGCGACCCGATCGACGTCTGGACCGACGGCCGCGTGGCGCTGCTCGGCGACGCCGCGCACCCGATGCTCCAGTACGCGGCCCAGGGCGCCTGCCAGGCGCTGGAGGACGCCGTGGTGATCGGCGGGCTGCTCGACGGCTGCCCGAGCGAGGTGCCGCAGCGGTTGGAGAAGTACAACGCCGAACGCCGTGAGCGCACGGCCCGCACGCAGCTCGTCGCCCGTGAACTGGGCACGCGGCTGTACCACCCGGCGGGGGAGAAGGCCGTGGAGCGCAACGCGATGCTGTCCGCGTTCAGCGCCACCGAGCTGCACGACCAGGTCGCCTGGCTGCACGGCGCGTGAGTTACCGGCGTCGGCGATTCGCCGGGCCAAAACGAGAAGCAGGCCTAATCGCCGGACCATTGTTGCCCACCTGGTTACCACCGTAATGTCATAGGCGGTAACAAAAACCCGACAAAACGGAAGGATCCACTGCGATGCGGTTCGATGACATCTGGATCGCTGGAACGGGCGGCACCCTCGGTGACCTGGTGCCCATCGAGAACGCGATCGCGGACGGGTCCTACTCCGCCGAGGTCGCCCAGGCCACCGGCATGGTCTCCGTCGCCCAGTCCGCCCAGGCGGGGCCGGAGATGGCCGTGGTCGCGGGACGGGCGGCGATCAAGGAGGCCGCCGAGAACGGCGTGGAGATCGCGCCGGACACCCTGCACCTGCACAGCCACGCCAACTACCAGGGCATCGACATGTGGCCCGTGGCGAGCTGGATCGCCAAGGAGCTGATCGGCCCCAAGCTGGAGGGCCAGCCGACGGTGATCTCCGCCGCCTCCAACGGTTCGCTGACCAGCCTGGAGCTGGCGGCGAACACGCTGATGGCGGGCCAGCGCGACACCGCGCTGATCACGATCGGCGACCGGTTCGCCGCACCGGTCGACCGCTGGTACCTCTCGCCCGGCATGGTCTTCGGCGACGGCGGCGCGGCGGCCGTGGTCACCCGCGGCAGCGGGCTGCTCCAGCTCCGCAGCCTCGTGTCGGAGACCGACACCGCGCTGGAGGGCCTGAGCCGCGGCGACGAGCCGTTCACCGCGGCCCCGGTCGGCCAGCCGGACATGCGCAAGCGGACGAGGGAGTTCCTCGCCCACGGCGGCCTGTCGCTCAGCGACGTGCGCAGGCGGGCCGGTGACGGCACGGCCAGCGTCGTGACGCGGGCGCTGGCCGAGGCCGAGGTCGAACTGGACGACGTCGACTGGTTCATCACCCCCTTCGTCGGCCGGTCGCTGTTCAAGGACAGCTTCATCCGGCCACTGGGCTTCACGCCCCGCAACACCCTGCTCGAAACCGGTCTGACCATCGGCCACCTCGGCCCGGCGGACCAGATCTACGCCCTGAGCCACCTCGTGGCAAACGACCTGCTGGAGCCCGGAGCGAAGGTGCTCCTCCTGGGCACCGCCATGGGTTTCACGTTCTCCGCGGCAGTGCTGACCGCCCCCTAGGAAGGACCTCGACCAATGCGCTCCATCCGGACCATCGACTCCCGCATCGCCGGTGTCGAACCGCTGGTCTCGCCCGCGGAGCTCCGCGCCGAGATCCCCGCCCCGCTCGCGGCAAGGGAAACCGCCCTGCGCGCCTCCGACACGATCAAGCAGGTGCTCAGCGGCGAGGACGACCGACTCCTCGTCATCACCGGCCCGTGCTCGATCCACGACCCCGACGCGGCGCTCACCTACGCCGAGCGGCTCGCCAAACTCGCGAGGGAGGTGGAGAACGACGTCGTGATCATCATGAGGGTCTACGTCGAGAAGCCCCGCACCCGCACCGGCTGGAAAGGACTTCTCAGCGACCCCCACCTCGACGGCTCCAACGACGTGAACAGCGGCCTGCGGCTCACCCGCGGCCTGATGACCCAGATCGCCGCCACCGGCCTGCCGATCGGCTGCGAGTTCCTCGACCCCTCCGTCCCCAGCTACCTCGCCGACGTCGTCGCCTGGGGCTGCGTAGGTGCGCGCACGGTGCAGAGCCAGACGCACCGCCAGTTCACCAGCGGCCTGAACATGCCGATCGGCTTCAAGAACGCCACCAGCGGCGACGTCCTGGACGCCGTCGACGCCATCGTCTCCGCCTCCCAGCCGCACACGTTCCCGGCCATCACCGACGACGGCCGCACCGGCGTCGTCACGACCACCGGGAACCCCGACGGCCACGTGATCCTCCGCGGTGGGGGAGCGGGCCCGAACTACGGCCCGATCGACGTCGCCAAGAGCCTGGACCTGTTGAGCCAGGCCGGGTTGAACCGGAGCCTCGTCATCGACGCCAGCCACGGCAACAGCGGCAAGGACCACAAGCGCCAGCCGCTCGTCGTCGCGAACCTCGCGCAGCGCCTGGCCCGCGGCGAGAGCGGCATCGCCGGGATCATGCTGGAGAGCTTCCTCGCCGAGGGCGCCCAGAAGCTCGTCATCGGCAAGACCGAGGACCTGACCTACGGCCAGAGCGTCACCGACGCCTGCGTCGACTGGGCCGGGACGGTCCGGATGGTCGAGCAGCTCGCCACCGCGGTGGACACCCGCCGCGCCGCCTACTCGTCCGTCCTCGCGGGCTGACCGGGAAAGGAACCAGACGCACATGAGCACGACCAAGAGCACCTCGCTGCCCCTCGCCCGGCCCGCGGGCGGCGAGCGGACCGGAGCGCTGCACCGCCGACCGGTCGACGTCCCCGCCTCCTCGACGCAAGCGAGCCAGGACACCGCCGTGGTGGCCGCCCTCGCCGCGTTGATCCACCGCTACACCGCCGAGACCAGCGTGGTCGTCGGTCGGGGCACGTTCGGAGCCGTCCACGTCGCCGTCACCGGCGAGACGACCATCGGCCAGCTCCGGACCGCGATCGACGCCACGCCCGTGGAACTGGTCGACGGCAAGGCCTTCCACGCCGTCGTCACCGATGTCAGCGACTCCCCTCTCGCCGCGCTCACCGTCCTCAGCGGACCGGGCTCGGTGGAACTGCTGACCGCTCAGGTGGAGTTCGGCGCGGACGCGGCCGACCAGTACGCCCTGCACCTCGGCCGGGCGCTCGCCGCCTCGCCGGACACGCGGGTCGCCGACGTCGAGCTGCTCGACGAGGAGGACCTGCACCGCATCCTCGTGGCCTGGAACCAGACCGACGAGGAGGTGCCCGGCGGGTTCTTCCACGAGGAGATCGCCGCCATCGCCCGGCGCACGCCGGACCAGGACGCGGTGGTGTGGCCCGGTGGCAGGCTGTCGTTCCGCGAGCTGGACGAGCAGTCGACCCAGCTGGCGCACCGGCTCCAGTCCCTCGGCGTGAAGCGCGGCGACAACGTCGGCACGTGCTTCCCGCGCGGGCCGGAGAGCCTGATCGGCCAGATCGCCTGTTTCAAGCTGGGCGCCGCGGCCATCCTGCTCGACCCCGACTTCCCCGGCGACCGCGTGCGCTTCATGATCGAGCACGCCAACGCCGTGGTGGTGCTGACCATGAACGCCCACGAGCACGTCGTGTCCGGCACGACCAAGATCGTCACGCTCGACGGAACCGACTGGAGGACCGAACCCACCACCCCGATCGACGTCCGTGTGGAGGCCGATGACTTCATCCACATCTGCTACACCTCTGGTTCCACCGGTGTGCCCAAGGCCGTGCTGGTGCGGCACGGGGCGGCCAGGAACCTCATCTACAGCATGCGAACGCTGTGCGGCATCACCAGTGAATCGCGCGGAACGTGGTTGGCCGCACCGGGCTACGGCATGGTGGAGGTCGAATGTTTCTCAGTTCTGGCCGCGGGTGCGCCTGTGCGCATCCCCGAGCCGTCGGTGGTGACCTCTCCGGAATGGCTGCGGGACTGGTTCGTCGCGGAGCGGATCACCCACACGCTGCTGATGAAGGCCGTGTGCGAGCGGATCCTGACCCTCGACTGGCCGTCCGAGACGGCGCTGGAGAACATCCGGATCTGTGGCGAGCGTGTGCAGTCGTGGCCGGATGCGTCCCTGCCGTTCCAGGTCCTCAACTTGTACGGTTCCGCGGAGGCCACCGTGGTCGCCATCTGCGACATCACCGAGCTGGGCCGAAGTCTCGGTGAGGACGGGAGGGCCCGGCGCACGCCGCCGATCGGCCGTCCCACGCAGAACGTCAAGACGTTCGTGCTCGGCGAGGACCTCAAGCCGGTCCCGCCGGGGGTGGTCGGGGAACTGGCGATCACGGGCGACAGCCTGTCCGCCGGGTACCTGAACCAGCCCGAGGCCACCGCGGAGAAGTGGATCCGCAACCCGATCGACCCCGAACGCCACCCCGTCCTCTACCGCACCGGTGACCTGGCGCGGTACTGGCCGGACGGCGGGATCGAGATCGTCGGTCGGACCGACAACCAGGTCAAGGTGCGCGGCAACCGCGTGCACCTGGGCGAGATCGAGGCCGTGCTGGCGTCGCTCCCCGGCGTCGGCCAGGCCGCCGTCCTCGCCAAGACCGACGACAAGGGCGACACCCGGCTCGTCGCCTACCTCGAGGCCGAACCCGCGCTGGAGCCGGTGGTCAGGGACGTCCGGAAGGCGTTGCAGCAGAAGCTGCCGACGTTCATGGTGCCCTCGGCGTACGTGGTCGGCGTGTTCGAGCTGACGACGAACGGCAAGATCGACCGCACCAAGCTGCCCGAGCCGCCGAAGTCGCGGCCGGACGTCGACACCAACTACCAGGAGCCCCGCAACGACGTGGAGCGCTCGTTGCAGGAGCTGTGGGAGAAGGCGCTCGACCTGGACGCGGTCGGCGTGCTGGACAACTTCTTCGACCTGGGCGGCGACTCCATGCGGGCGGCGTCGCTCACCGCGCAGATCGGGAAGTTCTTCGCGGTCGACAAGGACCAGGACGACCTGTTCTTCGAGCTGTTCGACAAGCCCAACATCGCGGGTATGGCGGTAGCGATCTCCGCCATGACGGGCTGATAACCCGCGCTTCTCGAAAAGGCCTGCCCCGGACGCGTCCGGGGCAGGCCTTTTCGTGTTTGCAACGCTTTTCTCGTTCCCGACGCGCAATCGAGTAGGAGGCCTTATCGCGGAGCCATTGTTGTGGGCCGATGACCTCCGTAACTTAATAGGTGGTAACGCGCCCCGGCCGAAAGTTCCGCCAAGATCCGAGAGGACGCCCGCAGATGAGCTCCACCATCTCGAAGCACTACTTCGAAACGCAGATCCCGCTCTCCGTCGACCCGATCACGGTCGCCAGCAGGTTGGCCGCGTCCGGCCTGCACGAGTCCTACGTCGTGTACGAGACCGGCGGCACCTGGTCCTACGCGGGTGGCGTGCGCTCCGAGCTGACCCTCGACCGCACCGGCGCCGTGCTCAAGCAGGAAGGCGCGGACGACGTCGTCCAGCCGTGGACGGGCAAGCCCCTCAAGCAGATCGCCGAGCTGCTCGCCACGGTCACGGTCCCCGCGTGGCGCGCCTACGGCTGGGCCACCTTCGAGCTGTCCTACGCCAAGGACGGCAACCTGGACCACGTCAGCGACAACCGCCTGCTGCACCTCATCGTGCCCAAGGCCGAGGTCCGCATCATCGAGGGCGCCGCCCACCTGCGCGCCTCCGACCAAGAGACCCTGGCCGCCCTGCTCACCGCGATCCGGACCGGCGTCGACGCCCCCGCCGCCGCCACGCGGCCGCTGGACGTCCGCGGCCTGGGCGTCGAGCAGTACCAGCGCTCCGTGCAGCTCGCGGTCGACTCCATCAACGCCGGCGACCTGCACAAGGTCATCCTGTCCCGCGTCGTCGACGTGGACTACGACGTCGACCTGGTCGCCACCTACCGCGCCGGCCGCGAGGGCAACAACCCCGCGCGCTCGTTCCTGCTGAACCTGGGCGGCATGGAGGCCACCGGCTTCAGCCCCGAGATCGTCGTCAAGGTCTCCGCCGACGGCCACGTCGTCAGCCAGCCCCTCGCGGGCACCCGCGCCCTGACCCCCGACCTGCTCGTCAACGAGCAGCTGCGCAAGGACCTGTTCGGCTCGGCCAAGGAGGTCTACGAGCACGCCATCTCCGTCAAGGTCGGCACCGACGAGCTGACCGACGTCTGCAAGCCCGGCTCCATCGAGGTGCCGGAGTTCATGGCCATCAAGGAGCGCGGCACCTGCCAGCACCTGGCCTCCAAGGTCGCCGGTCAGCTGGCCGACGGCTTCGCCACCTGGGACGCGTTCGGCGCGGTCTTCCCCGCCGTCACCGCCTCCGGTGTGCCGAAGGCGCCCGCGTACCACGCGATCCGCAGCTTCGAGGCGGAGTCCCGCGGCCTGTACAGCGGCGCGGTCCTCACCGTCGACTTCACCGGCGAGATGGACGCGGCGCTGGTGCTGCGGTCCGCGTACCGCCAGGACGGCCGCACGTGGCTGCGCGCGGGCGCGGGCATCGTCGGCCAGTCCGAGCCGGAGCGCGAGTACGAGGAGACCTGCGAGAAGCTCGACAGCGTCGCCCGCTTCCTGGTGCCCGCCACGGGAGGGAACGGGGGATGAGGGCCGACGACGTCTACCTCGCCGGGGTGGGGACCCACCTGCCCCCGGCGGTGACGACCGAGCACGCGGTCGCGGAGGGCTGGTACGACCAGGCCGACCGCGCGGCCTCCGGGTTCGAGAGCGTGCTGGTCGCGGGGGACGTCCCCGCACCGGACATGGCCGTCGACGCGGCGCGGAAAGCGCTGGCGATGGCCGGGATTCCGGGTGAGGACTTCGGGGCCCTGGTGCACAGCACCACGTACCACCAGGGCCCCGACGGCTGGTCCGCCCCGCACTACGTGCTGCGGGAGACGGTGAACCGGCCGATCTCCGCGATCGAACTGCGCCAGGGCTGCGTCGGCATGATCGCCGGCCTGGAACTGGCCGTGCACCGGCTGACCGCCGACCACGAGGCCGACGCCGTCCTGCTGACCACGTCCGACAACTTCTCCGCCCCGATCGTGGACCGGTGGCGGGCCGCGAAGCTCTTCCTGCTCGCCGACGGCGGCGCGGCCGCGGTGGTCTCCCGCCGCGGCGGCTTCGCCAAGGTCCTGTCCGTCGCCGCCTACAGCAACCCCGGAATGGAGGAACTGCACCGCGGCGGGGAGGACCTCTTCCCACCCGGCATCACCCGCGGCGTCTCGCTGAACTTCGAGGAGCGCAGCGACCACTGGCGCGACCAGTGGGCCAAGGGCGTGGCGCCGCCGATGGGCCACCTCGGCGAGTGCGTCGCCGGAGCGGCCGAGAAGGCGCTGGCCGACGCGGGGATCGGGATGGAGAAGATCGCGCGGGTCTGCCACGTGGGCTTCGCCCGCGGCCCGCTGCACGCGATCTACCTGGACGCGCTGGACATCGACGCGGACCGGGGGAGCTGGGAGATCACCCGCCGGACCGGCCACGTCGGCGCGGCGGACCCGTTCATCGGGCTGGAACACCTGTGGCGCACCGGGGCCGTGGTCCCCGGCGACCACGTCATGTTGATCGCGAACGCGCCCGGCATGGAGGCGGGCTGCGCGGTCCTGGAGATCGTCGCCCCCTACCGGGCCACGTCAGCCGAAACCGACGAGGAGTAGAGATGCTGGACGGATGCACGACGTGGCCCGCGGAACTCGCCGCCCGGTACGTCCGAGAAGGCCTGTGGCGCGGCGAGAACCTGGGCGGCCTGCCCAGGACGTGGGCCACGCGCAACGGGGACCGCACCGCCCTGGTGCACGGTGACGTCCGACTGTCCTATGCGGACCTGGCGGACCGGATCGACCGCGTGGCGGCGGGGTTCCGCAAGCAGGGGATCCGCGCCGGTGACCGGATCGTGCTCCAGCTGCCGAACGTGCCGGAGTTCGTGGTCGTCGCGTTCGCGCTGTTCCGGGTGGGGGCGAAGCCGGTGTTCTCGCTGGCCTCCCACCGCTCCAACGAGATCCGCCACCTGCTCGCGCTCTCCGGCGCGGTCGGCTACGTCACGCCCGGCGTGCACCGCGGGTTCGATCACACGATCCTCGCGCAGCAGATGCTCGCCGAGGTCCCCACCTTGCGCCAGGTCTTCGTGCTCGGCGAGGACCACGGCATCGACGACGCGCGGCTGATCCCGCTCGCGTCGGTCGACGCCGACCCGGTGCCGCTGCCCGTGAGCGACCCGTCCGACGTCGCGTTCTTCCTGCTCTCCGGCGGGACGACCGCGCTGCCGAAGCTGATCCCCCGGACGCACGACGACTACGCCTACCAGACCAGGGCCGTCGCGGAGGTCTGCGGCATCACCGCCGCCGACGTCTACCTCGCGGCGCTGCCGGTGGAGTTCAACTTCACCTGGGGCTGCCCCGGCGTGATCGGCACGTTCGTCTCCGGCGGCACGGTCGTGCTGGCCGAGGACCCCGGCGCCGAGGACTGCTTCCGGCTCATCGAGCGGGAGGGCGTCACGTTCACGTCCGTCGTGCCGACGGTCGCGCACCTGTGGCTGGAGTCCCGCGAGTGGGTCGAGGCGGACCTGTCCACGCTGAAGGTCGTGCAGATCGGCGGCGCGAAGCTCCAGCCGGAGCTGGCCGCCCGCATCCAGCCCGAGCTGGGCGCCCGGCTCCAGCAGGTGTTCGGCATGGCCGAGGGGCTGCTGTCCATGTCCCGCGCGGACGACGACCAGCACTCCGTCGTCCACACCCAGGGGCGGCCCATCTCGCCCGCCGACGAGATCCGCATCGTGGACGAGAACGACGACGAGGTGCCCGCGGGCGTGACCGGCGAGCTGCTGACCCGCGGCCCGTACACGCTGCACGGCTACTACCGCGCGGAGGAGCACAACAAGAAGGCCTTCACCGAGGACGGGTTCTACCGCTCCGGTGACCTGGCCCAGCTGACCGCCGAAGGACGGTTGATCATCGAGGGCCGCATCAAGGACGTCGTCATCCGCGGCGGGGACAAGATCTCCGCGGGCGAGGTGGAGGGCCACCTGGTGACCCACCCGGCGGTGTCCAGGGCCGCGGTCGTGCCGGTGCCCGACGAGTTCCTCGGCGAACGGATCTACGCGTTCCTGGTGCACGAGGGCCGCGAGCCCGCGCTGTACGAGCTGAAGCGCGCGCTGCACGAGCGGGGTCTGGCGGAGTACAAGCTGCCGGACCGCGTGGAGTACGTCGCGGCCTTCCCGCTGACACCGCTGGGGAAGGTCGACAAGAAGGTCCTCGCCGCCGCGGCGAAGGACCCCGCCCTCTCACGGGACTGGGCACCCGTGGACCTCACCGAACCACAGGAAAGGGTGAGCTAGCCATGCCGCAGAACGTACTGGGACCGTCCACAGCGGACTCGCTGCGCGAGGTCGTCGCCGCGATCGTCGGCACGCCCGCCGCGGAGATCCCCGGCGACGCCAACCTGGTCTTCCTCGGGCTCGGCTCGCTGGAGATGATGCGGCTGGTCACCCGCTGGCGCCGCGAGGGCCTGGCCGTCGAGTTCTCCGAGCTCGCGGCCGAGCCGACCATCGACGCGTGGGCCACCCACCTCGACGAGGCCGGGCGGGCAGTCGGATGACCGAGCTGCTGATCCGCGGCGGGTACCTCTACCCGGCGGACGCGGGCGCGTCCGTCGTCCCGAACGGGTCGGTGCTCGTCTCCGGCGGCAGGATCACCGCCGTCGGTCCCGCCGCCGAGGTCCAGGCGCCCGAGGGCGTCCGGGTGGTCGACGCCACCGGGAAGATGATCCTGCCCGGTTTCGTCAACGCCCACTGGCACGACCTGTTCGCCATGCGCCTCCCGTTCCGGGGGACGCTCCGACCCCCGCACGACCGCGACGACCAGCCCGCGTTCATGGCGCTGGGCGGCAACCTCCAGGCCATCTCGACGGCGTTCGACTCGTTCACCGACAAGATCGGCCAGCTGACCGTCGACGAGGCCGACGCGATCGCGCGCTACTCGATGTGGACGCAGCTGCGCACCGGCGTCACCACGCTCGGCGACGTCGGCTCGTTCAACCGGCCGGAGTCCCTGGCCGGGGCGGCGAAGTTCCTCGGGATGCGGGCCTCGGTCAGCACCTGGGCGAGCGACGCGGTCTGCGCCCCCGGCGAGACGCGGTTCCGCCGCACCCGCGACGCGGACGGTGTCCTGCAAGGGATCGAGGGCCTGCTCCGGCACGTCGCGGCGGACACGTCCGGCCTGCTGCGGGCCCGGCCGACCTCGGTCTACGGGGTCAACATGACCGACGAGCTGGGCGCGGGCTTCGCCGAGCTCGTGGCGAAGTACGACGTGCCGTTCGCCACGCACGTCGGCGCGCTGCGCAACGAGTACGAGGTCTCACGGGCGTACTACGGGGCCACGCCGGTCCGCCGGTTCGCCGACCTCGGGCTGCTCTCGCCGCGGTTCATGGCCGTGCACACGGCGTTCGTGGACGAGGACGAGGGGAAGCTGCTGGTGGACAACAACGTCCACGTGTCGTTCTCGCCCGCCAAGTACGGCCACGCGGGGGAGTCGACGCTCACCGAGACCCGCGCGATCCCGGAGTTCCGCCGGGCGGGCCTGGACGTGTCGCTCTCCACCGACGGCGCCGCGCTGCCGGTGGGCGGCATGGTCGAGGCCATGAAGGTCACCTACCAGGTGGTCAACGAGATGTACGCCGACCCCACGGAGGTGCTGCCGACCGACGCGCTGGCCATGGCCACGCGGATCGCCGCGAAGGGCCTGGAGTGGCACGACATCGGCAGCCTGGAGGTCGGCAAGCAGGCCGACGTCGTGCTGGTCGGGATCGACGACTGGCGCTACCTGCTCAACCCGCGCCCGCTCGAGGGCTTCCTCGCGCTGGGCGGCTCCGCCGACGTCGACACCGTGATCGTCGCGGGCAACGTCCTGGTGGAGGGCGGTCGCGCCACCGGGTTCGACGAGCGCGAGCTGGAAGCGAACTACCTGGAGGCGCTGGGGTCCTTCTCCGTGCGCGCGCTCGGTGTCGACCCGGAGGTGGTGGCCGCCCGGACCCGGCGGCCCGCCGGACGAGGGGGTACGGGGACATGAGACAGCGGATCGCCCTGGTCACCGGGGCAGCGGGCGGCATCGGCGAGGCGGTGGTGCGCGCGCTCGCCGAGGACGGCACCGCCGTCGCCGCCGTGGACGCCAACACCGAGGGCCTGGCCCTCGTCGTGAAAGGACTGGTCGAGGAGGGGCACCTGGTCCGCGGCTACACCCTGAACGTCGCGTCGAGCGAGGAGGTCAACGCCGTCGTCGCGCGGGTCGAGGACGAACTCGGCCCCGTGTGCTACCTGGTCAACGCCGCGGGCGTGCTGCGCACCGCGGAGGCCGTCGACCTGCTGGAGGAGGACTGGGACCTCACGTTCGCGGTCAACACCACCGGCGTCTTCAACGTCAGCCGCGCGGTGGCGCGGCGGATGATCCCGCGCAAGCACGGCGCGATCGTCACGGTGGCGTCCAACGCCGCCAAGACGCCGCGCTGGAACATGGCGGCCTATGCGGCCTCCAAGGCCGCCGCGGCGAGCTTCACCAAGTGCCTCGGCCTGGAACTGGCCCGGCACGGCATCCGGTGCAACGTGGTCGCCCCCGGCTCCACGGACACGCCGATGCTGACCTCCCTGTGGGCCGACTCGGACGGCGACGCGCTGAAGGCGTCGATCGAGGGCACGCCGGAGCAGTACCGCGTCGGCATCCCGCTGGGACGCCTGGCGCAGCCGGGCCACGTGGCGGACGCGGTGCTCTTCCTGCTGTCCGACCGCGCGGCGCACATCACCCTGCACGACCTCACCGTCGACGGCGGCGCGGCACTCGGGAACTGACCCCCACCAAGGAATCTGGAGACATCATGGCGATCCCGGTGATCGAGTCGTACCCCATGCCGACGGAGCAGGAGCTGCCCGCGAACATCGCGCGCTGGACCATCGACCCCAGCCGCGCGGTCCTCCTCATCCACGACATGCAGAACTTCTTCCTCAGCCCGTTCCAGCAGGAGCAGGCCCCGATGAGCGACCTCGTGCGCAACGTCGCCGAGCTGAAGGCGCGCTTCACCGCGCGCGGCGCGCAGGTCGCCTACACCGCCCAGCCCGGCGGCATGTCCGACGCGGACCGCGGTCTGCTCAAGGACTTCTGGGGCTCGGGCATGTCGACCGACCTGGAGCACCGGCAGATCCTGCCGAGCCTCACGCCCGACGCGGACGACATCGTGCTGACCAAGTGGCGGCCGAGCGCGTTCGCCCGCACCGACCTGCTGGAGCGGATGCGCGCACAGGGCCGCGACCAGCTCGTCATCTGCGGCGTCTACGCCCACGTCGGCATCCTGATGACCGCGCACGAGGGGTTCTCCAACGACATCCAGACGTTCCTCGTCGCGGACGCCGTCGCGGACTTCTCCCTGGAGTACCACCGGATGGCGCTCGACTACGCGTCGTCGCGCTGCTCGGTGACCGTGTCCACCCGCACCGCGCTCTCCATGGTGGACGGCGAGTTCTGACGGATCCCCTGGCGCGTAAGCGCTTCTCCAGCGCGCCGAGGTACACCAGCCGAGCAGGCCCACGTCTCGAGAAAGGAGCGGGCGCCCCCTCCCGTGGAGGGAGGCGCCCAACACCCCCATGACTGTTTGGCTGGATCGGATCCTGGGGCCGGACGCGCCGCCGTTCGCCCTGCTGCACCGGCCTGGCTCGGCCGGGCCCGACCGGGTCGACCTGCTCTTCGGCGACGTGGCCGAGGTCGACCTGATCGCCGACATCCCCCTGCGGGAGGACGGACCCGAGGACCGGCACGACGTCCTCGTGCTCCTGCCCTTCCGGCAGGTCCGCGAACGCGGATTCCACTACCCCGACGACGGCGAGCCGCTCATCGCGATCACCGTCACCGACCAGGAGGTGCTGCCCTTCGACGAAGTCACCGCGGAACTACCGGACGGCGCGATAGAACTCGGTTCCGGCGAGTTCGACCTCGACGACGAGAGGTACGCCGAGGTCGTCCGCCGGGTGCTCACCGAGGAGATCGGCGAGGGGACGGGCGCGAACTTCGTGATCAAGCGCTCGTTCTCCGCCGAGATCACCAACTGGTCGCGGACGACGGCGCTGACGTTCTTCCGCAGGCTGCTCGGCCGCGATCCGGGCTCCTACTGGACGTTCCTGGTGTGCACCGGCGGCCGCACGTTCGTCGGGGCCTCGCCGGAGCGCCACGTGAGCCTCGACGCGGGCACCGTCGTGATGAACCCCATCAGCGGCACCTACCGCTACCCGGAGACCGGCCCCGAGCTGGACGGGGTGCTCAAGTTCCTGTCGGACACGAAGGAGGCCAACGAGCTGTACATGGTGCTGGACGAGGAGCTGAAGATGATGGGCCGGGTCTGCGACCTCGGAGCCCGCGCACTCGGCCCGCACCTCAAGCAGATGGCGCGCGTCGCCCACACCGAGTACCTGATCGAGGGCCGGTCCTCCCTCGACGCGCGGGAGGTCCTGCGCGACACCCTGTTCGCGCCCACCGTCACCGGCGGCCCGCTGGAGAGCGCCTGTCGCGTCATCGCCCGCTACGAGCCGCAGGGCCGCGGCTACTACGCGGGGGTGGCGGCCCTCATCGGCCGCGACGCCCACGGCGCCCAGGCGCTCGACTCGGCGATCCTGATCCGCACCGCGGACATCTCCGCCGAGGGCCGGATGACGATCGGCGTCGGCGCCACGCTGGTGCGCGACTCGTCGCCGGAGTCCGAGGCCGAGGAGACGCGGGCCAAGGCCGCCGGGCTGCTGGCGGCGCTGCGGGGGGCCTCGCTGCCCCCGGTGGCCGAGGTGCCGGACCTGAGCGGCCACCCGGCCGTCCGGCAGGCGCTCGCGGAGCGCAACCTCCCGCTGTCGGAGTTCTGGTTCGCCCGGCCCGAGTCCCGCTCCCGGCGGGTGCCCGCGCTGGACGGCAAGCGCATCCTGGTGATCGACGCCGAGGACACGTTCACCTACATGGCCCGGACCCTGATCGGGTCGCTGGGCATCGACGTGACCGTGGCGCGGTTCGACTCCGACTACCGGCTCGACGGCTACGACCTGGTGATCGTCGGGCCCGGCCCCGGCGACCCCCGCGAGGTGCACGACCCGAAGATCGCCGCGATGCGGGCCGTCGTCGCGACGCTGCTGGAGCGGGGCACCCCGTTCTTCGCCGTGTGCCTGGGCCACCAGGTGCTCAGCACCATGCTGGGCCTGCCGGTGCGGCGGCGCGACGAGCCCAACCAGGGCGTTCAGCGCAAGATCGGCCTGTTCGGGCGGACCGAGCTGGTCGGCTTCTACAACACCTTCTCGGCCCGGTCGGACGCCGACCGGTTCCCCTGCGAGGCGCGCGACGGCGTCGTGGAGGTGTTCCGCGAGGACTCCAGCGACGAGGTGCACGGCCTGCGCGGGCCGGGCTTCGCCTCCGTGCAGTGCCACCTGGCGTCCGTGCTCACCCGCAACGGCGCCGACGTCCTGGGGGAGATCCTCGGCGACCTGATGAGCGAAGGGAACTGATGCGCACGCGACTCCGCGCGACGGCGATCGGGTGGTCCGTCTCCTCCGGGGTGGGCCACCCGATTGTCCCGGTCCGCGCGCACGGGTGCTCGAATCGCGACATGCGGTCCGCCGCCGCGTATTGACGGCGGGTCCGCGGTCTCTGGCCGTGGATGCGTAACGCTGATATGTTTCGCATTGTTTACCGGTTGACCGGGTTCGTTGTCGTGGCTAAGGACTTCGGCCCGCTCCGGGTCACGGCCGGTGACCCCTCAATTACCCATGTCATTTTCTATTGGAGCGTTCGGCTGAGTGTTTTCTGCATTCGGCGCAATTGCATGTACAGGCCCCTTACGGAGTGTAAGACTCTGGTACCGGAGCACACATGCTAGGGGGCTGGATGATCAGGGTGTTGCTCGCCGAGGACGTGCAAATGGTGCGCGGTGCCCTCGTCGCGCTGCTCGACCTGGAGCCGGACATACAAGTCGTCGCGTCCGTCGCCAACGGTGACGAAATCTTTCCGGCGGTCATGCAGAACAAACCCGATGTCGCGGTGCTGGACATCGACCTCCCCGGCATGGACGGCCTTTCCGCGGCCGCGCTCATCCGCGACAGCGTTCCGGAGACCCGCACGCTCATCCTCACGAGCCTGGGGCGACCCGGAACGCTGCGCCGCGCGCTCACCGCCCGCGTCAACGGGTTCATCCTCAAGGACGCGCCGATCAACCAGCTCGCGGACGCGATCCGCGGGGTGTCGGTCGGCAGGCGGGTGATCGACTCGCAGCTCGCGCTGGCCGCGTGGGACGGCGACGAGTGCCCGCTCACCCCCCGTGAGCTGGAGGTCCTGCGGCTGGCGGCGGACGGCGCGAACGCGATGGAGATCGCGAAGCGGCTGTTCCTGTCCGTCGGCACGATCCGCAACTACCTGACGACGGTCACCATGAAGCTCGAGGCGCGCAACCGCGTCGACGCGGTCCGCATCGCCCGCAAGTCCGGCTGGCTCTAGCCCGCCAGCTCCTCCTCGGCCTTCTCGGCGGCCTCCACGGCCAGGTCGAGCGGGATCGACGCGTGCAGGTGGAACCGGTCGTCGTCGACGTGCCGGGCGGTGACCTGGCCGCCGATCTCGCGCACCCGCTCGGTCATGTTCCGCACGCCGCTGCCGGACCGGTCGCGGGTCCCGTGGCCCGCGCCGTCGTTGACGATGTCCAGCAGCACCAGCCGACCGCACCGGCGCACGCTGATCTCGCAGTTCTCGGCCTTGCTGTGCCGGAGCACGTTCGTCACGCCCTCGCGGACCAGCGTGGCCAGCACGGTCGCGGCGGGCTCCGGCACCGGCCGGTCGTCCAGCTCCAGCCGGACGTCGATGTCGGCCGAGGTGAGCACGGCCTTGGCGGAGGTGACCGCGTCCCGCACCGACAGCAGCCGGTAGCCCAGCGCGACGGACCGCACGTCGACCAGCGTGAGCCGGGTGATGTCGATGATCTCCGCGACCGACTCGCGCGCCTGTTCGGGCTGGTCGGGCAGCATCCGGTGGACCAGCTCGCTCTTGAGCTTGATCGCGGACAGGCCGTAGCCGAGCAGGTCGTGCAGGTCGCGGGACACCCGCAGGCGCTCGTCGGCCACGGCGCACAGCGCCAGCTCGGTGCGCGACTCGGCCAACCTCGCGGCCAGCGCGGCGAACCACGGCAGGCCGTGCACGACCAGTCCGGTCAACGCGGCCGCGACCACGCCGAACAGCACGGTGGTGGCGTCACCGCCGGTGGCCGCCTGCGCCGCGCCCGCCGCCGCGACGGTCAGCCCGAACGCCACCCTGCCCGCGGGCGCGGGGAACACCAGCAGCACGCTGCCCGCCAGCAAACCGGGGAGCGCGATCCACGAGTGGTGAAAGGCGAATACCGGGACGAACACGAGCGCCATCTGGCCGGTCACCACGAGTGGCCCGATCGGGAACCGCAATGGCGCGTCCGGTCGGCAGAAATAGAACAACTGCACGGATGACAACAAGACAATGACGGCGATGGCGACCGCCGAATGGGTGAAGTCGCGACCGGCCAGCAGCACGTGGCCAATCTCGACGACGGCCAGTCCGCACATCACCGCGAGGGCGCTCCGGGTGGTGCGGCGGGCAGGCCAGAGCGACAGCCGGACACTTCCGGGCGGATGGGCCTGTGCCGTCATTTCTGCCCCCAGGGACGCACCACGGCAAATACTACAAGGGCGTCCTCCGCTCGTGCTCCGACACGCGGAGGAATGCGGTTCGCCCTTCATCACTACCCGCGCTCGGACTGCTACCGAATGCAGTTTTCCTCGACCGGGTGAAACTTTCACCGCGTCGGACATTACTTGGTCACTGTGGATACGTGCCGCGGTATGTGGCGTCACCTGGCACCGATCGGATGCACTGGTAGTGCGCAAACCGGACATCGAGACTGGGGAGAGTTCCATGGAGATCAAGGTGCTGGGACCACTGGAAGCCCGCCTGAACGGCGTGTCGATCACGCCCACGGCGAGCAAGCCGCGGCAGCTGCTCGCGCTGCTGGGGCTCCAGGCGGGACAGGTCGTGACGGTGCCCACCCTGATCGAGGAGCTGTGGGGCATGACGCCCCCGCGCAGCGCGCTCACCACGCTCCAGACCTACGTCCTGCGGATCCGCCGGAAGATCGAGGCCGCCGCGCCGCACCCGCACGCGAAGGACGTGCTCGTCACCAGATACGGCGGCTACCTGCTGGAGGCGGGGCCCGACAGCGTGGACGTGGCGGCCTTCGAGCGCTCCGCCAAGGCGGGCAGGCTGGCGTTCGACGCGGGCAGGCTGGAGGAGGCGTCCACGCTGTTCGGCGCCGCGCTGGCGGTCTGGCGCGGCCCGGTGCTGTCGGACGTGAAGATCGGCGTGCGGCTCGGCATGGAGATCACCCGGCTGGAGGAGAGCAGGCTCGGCGTCCAGGAGACCCGCATCGACGCCGAACTGCGGCTCGGCAGGCACCAGGCGCTGCTCGGCGAGCTGTCCATGCTCACCGCCCAGCACCCGATGCACGAGAACTTCCGCGCGCAGCACATGCTGGCCCTGTACCGCTCGGGCAGGCAGTGGCGCGCGCTGGAGGAGTACCGCTCGCTGCACGACCGGCTGGTCGAGGAGCTGGGCCTCGCCCCCTCCGAGCGCCTCCGGCAGCTCCAGCGGGCGATCTTGAGCGCGGACTCGGGCCTGGACGTGCGCGGCGGCGCGGTCGTGCCGCAGCTGGCCTCCTGAAGGGGTTCCGGAATGCCGATGTCGAGGAGTCTGGCGCTAGGGTGTGCCGGACCGGGTGGAGGGAAACGGCGGGGATGATCAGGATCTTGCTGGCCGAGGACATGCACATGGTCCGGGGCGCACTGGTGGCCCTGCTCGACCTCGAACCCGACATCGAGGTCGTGGCGGAGGTCGAGTCGGGGGACCAGATCATCCCGATGGTGCGGCTGCACCGCCCGGACGTGGCCGTCATCGACATCGACCTGCCGGTGCTCGACGGCCTCACCGCCGCGGGCACCATCCGCGCCACGATGCCGCACGTCCGCACGCTGATGCTCACGTCGCTGGCCCGGCCGGGGACGCTGCGCCGCGCGCTGGCGGCGGGCGTGGACGGCTTCATCCTCAAGGACGCGCCGCCCGCCAAGCTCGCCACCGCGATCCGCGACGTGGCGGCCGGGCGGCGGGTCGTCGACTCGCAGCTCGCGCTCGCCGCGTGGGACCGCGGGGAGTCCCCGCTGACCGAGCGCGAGCTGGAGGTGCTGCGGCTGGCGGCCGACGGGACCGACGCGCCGGACATCGCCCGCGCCTTATCCCTGTCCGCGGGGACCGTGCGCAACTACCTCACGACCATCGTCACCAAGCTGGACGCGCGCAACCGCGTCGACGCGATCAGGATCGCGTCCGACGCGGGCTGGCTCTAGGCACTTCCCCACGGGCCGTCCGGGCCCGCGCGAGCCTCGTCCGCCACCGCTCACGCCCGTCGCAGAAGCCCTTCGGGGCGTGCGGCGGGCGTTTGTCGTGCCGGGTGCGTCCACATCGGACCGACGTGCTCGCGGGTGTGGCGGTGGGGGAGTGCCAGCGTATCCGCGTTGGTTGGCCTTGGTACGTCAGAGGGGGACTGCGGAAGGGGAAGGCGATCAGTCCACAGGGGACGGTCAGCTCAGGGGGATCTCGGCCTGGAGCCGGTAGGTCGTGCCGTCCGCGCTGCCCGCGCTGAGCGTCCCGCCCACGTCGGTCACGCGGGCGGTGAGGTTCGGGATGCCCGACCCGCCGCCGATGACCGCGGACACCACCCGTGCCCGCGACGGCCTGCTGCCCGCGGGAGCCAGGCCGTCGTTCACGATCTCCATCGTCAGCCGGTCGCCCCGGCGCGCCAGCGTGATCTCGCAGTTCTCCGCGCGGCTGTGCCGCAGCAGGTTGGTCACGCCCTCGCGCAGCACGGTGGCGAGCGCGGTCCGGACGTCCGGCGACAGCTCGCAGGGTTCCAGCCGCATCGTCACGTTGATGTTCGCGGCGGTCAGCAGTTCCCGCGCCGACACCGTCTCCTCGTCCAGCGACAGCTCGCGGTAGGAGGACGCGACGGCACGCACGTCGGCGAGCGCCTGGCGGGAGATGTCGATGATCCCGGACAGCTCCTGCTGCGCCCGCGACGGGTCGCGGTCCACCACCCGGTGGGTCAGCTCCGACTTCAGCGTGATGGCCGACAGCGAGAACCCGAGCAGGTCGTGCAGGTCTCGCGCGAAGCGCAGGCGTTCGCGGGTCACGGCCAGGTCGGCGAGTTCCGAGCGCGCCTCGTACAGGTCCCGGACCGTGGTGCGGAAGCGGGACAGGGCGAACACGACCAGGCCGTGGTTGATCGTCACGAGCACGCCGTAGGTGACGCTGATCGAGTCGCCGCTCAACGCGTACTGGATCCCGCCCATGCTCGCCATCACCGCGAGGAACATCGGCAGGCCGAACCGGGCGGGCAGCGCGAGCAGCAGACTGCCCGCGAGCAGGCCGGGCAGGCCGAGGAACGGGTTCTGGAACAGCGCGATCGGCAGGTAGGTGGCCGCGGCCAGCACGCCGAGCAGCGCGTAGCCCTTCGGCGAGCGCACGCGGACCGACGGGCGGCTGAAGAAGCCGAGCACGAGCGCCAGCGACGTGAGCACGCACGCCTCGGCGACGACCTTGCCCAGCAGCCCCATGTTCGCGGCGACCACGAACACCGTGGCGTTGATCGCGTAGCCGCAGAACACCGCGGTCGCGATCACCTGGCCGAGCCGGGGCGCCAGCGCGTGCCCCTGCTCCAGGCGTCGGCGTAGCGACTTCGTCGTGGCCGGCTGGTCGTCGTCCTCGTCGTCGTCCTCGGGGTGCAGCGGGACGACCGCGCGCAGCCGGTAGGTCTCGTCCGGGCCGGGCCCGGCGGTCAGCTCGCCGCCGAGGCCCTCGACGCGGGAGGTCAGGTTGCCGATGCCGTTGCCGTGGTCGACCGGCTCGTCGGACTCGCGCACGCCGTCGTTGACGATCTCGATGGAGACCGTGCGGTCGTCGCGGACCACGGTGATCTCGCACTGCTCGGCCTTGCTGTGCCGCAGCAGGTTCGTCACGCCCTCGCGCAGGACGGTCGCGAGCACGGTGCGGGTTCGGGTCGGCAGGTCGCCCCGGTCGCACTTCACGGTCACGACGACCTCGGCCGCGGTGAGGACCGAGCGGGCGGACGCCATCTCGTCGTCCAGCGACAGCTCGCGGTAGGAGGAGGCGACGGCCCGCACGTCGGACAGCGCCTGGCGGGAGATGTCGAGGATCTCGGCCAGTTCACGGCGGGCCCGGTCGGGGAGCCGGGGGACCAGCCGGTGGGCCAGTTCGGTCTTCAGCGTGATGGCGGAGAGCGAGAACCCGAGCAGGTCGTGCAGGTCGCGGGCGAAGCGCAGGCGTTCGCGGGCCACGGCGAGGCCCGCGAGCGCGGACCGGGTGTCGTCGAGGTCCTTCACCAGCGATCTGAGGCGGGACAGGCCGTACACCACGAGGCCGATCACGGCCGTCAGGTTGATGATGTACACCGTCTCCAGCGGCGCGTCGGTGATCAGGTACTGGAGGATCCCGTTGGCGATGGCGACGGCCGCGAACACCGGCCACGCCGCCAACGGCCGCAGCACGAGCAGCGCGTCACCGGCCAGGAAGCCCTGCATCCCGGTCCAGCCCTTGCCGTAGAGCGCGATGGGTCCGAGCACGACGACCGCCTGCACGAGCAGCGCCGCGTAGCCCCGTTTGCCGCGCACGTCCGCGGCCGGGTTGCTGAAGAAACCCAGTTGCAGCACCATCATCACGGCGAGGCTGAGCACGGCGGGCGCGACGTGGGCGAAGGTGGCCTGCTCCGCGACGACGTACTGGAAGGCGTTCACGACGAAGCCCGCGAACACGACCGTGACGACGAGGAGCGCCAGCCTGGGGGCGAGTCCGGCCGCCCTGCCCTTGCTGTCGCGTCCCTGCGGCGCTACGGCGTCGAGGCGTTCTGCCACAACCACTCCCATACCAAGAGTTGGGGACCTCGCCGTACGGGCGTCATGCTACCGGTGCCCGAACGGTGTTTTGTCTGGTTCACCGGGAGCCTTCGGTGAGGATGAACCCCGCGCTGGCCAGGTACGCCACGACGTCCGCGACGATGTCCTGGTCGACCTGGAGCCTCTCGGCGACCTCGGCGACCGTCGTCTTGCCGTCCAGCAACTGCTTCGCGATCCCGGTGGCCGGGGTGCGGTGCAGGACCACGAGGTAGGGCGGACCCGCGCACACGAGCGCCTGGTCGCCGTGCACGTCCTCGATCCGCGCTTCGGGCGGGAACTCGATCGGGTCGTCGTCCTCGATCTGCGGCCACCGGAACACCGCGTCGCCCACCACCGCCTCCAGGGACAGGATCGGCCCCGCCCCGTCGTGCAGGCCCAGCGACGGCACCACGCAGCCGCCCAGCTCGTCCAGCGTCAGCCGCAGCCGCGGCCACTCGGTGCCGCAGTAGCCCTCGGTCCGCCAGCGGTTGAACTCGGCGAACAGCACGGGGATGTTCTCCAGCGACACCGGGCCCAGGCTCATCCGGTTCAGCGCCTCCCGCACGAGCGGGCTGTCGTCGCTCACCTCGACGTCACCCCACCTGCCGTGCACGGTCAGCCGGTGCCCGACGGCACTGACGTACGTGTCCTCCAGCAACGAGAAGAGCGGTCGCCCGGAGGGGAAGTGAGATGTCACGGCACTACTCCAACTCTGCCCAGGCCGCGCTAAACCGACGCCGGTCACAGGAACATCGGAACCGGGTTGAGTTCGTCGAACGCGGCAGGTCGCTCGACCCTCCCCAGGCGTACCGGGACGGAGTAGAGCCGCCCTGGAGCGAGTCTGGACCAGAAGTGCCTCATGCCGGGGACGACGACCTTGACCACGGGAAGCCCCACGTCGGGGCGTGTCTGGTCCAGCACGAGAAGCTCCAGTCCGCGTTGTTCGAGGCGAGTCCGGATCGACTCGACGTCCAGCAGCAGGTCGGTGTGCGGCGTGTAGCGGAAGTCCGAGATCCGCCGCGCCGGGGCGAACGGGTCGGGCAGCAGGTAGGGCTGGTTGCCCGTGGAGCAGTTCCGCAGCCAGTTGCGCAGGTCGACGTCCATGCGCCGCCAGTCCTGGTCGCGCAGGGTCGTGATGGACGGCATCACCTGGTTCAGCTCGGTCAGCGCGCGCCGCACGGCGACCCTCGGGTCCAGGTGGGCGCCGAAGCCGAACATGACGTCCTCGCGCGGCCCGTCGAGCCGCCGCGACACCGCAGCGACGACCGGGATGTCCAGGTCGGCGGTCAGGTCGAGCACCCACACCTCGCGGCCCAGCTCCGCGTAGACGTCCCGCAGCTCGTCGACGAACGGGTCGCCGATCGAGTCCAGGTCGATCGCGGGCATCCGGGTGCGGTTGTACCACCAGAGGGCCACGGCGTCGCGCTCCACGACCTCCAGCAGCCCTTGGAGGACGGCGTCCTCGACGCTGCTCCCGGCCGCGCAGCCGTTGGAGTTCGCGGTGATCGAGGCGGGCGCGGGGGCCCCGTAGTAGAGGGAGCCGGTCGGCAGCAGCCGGTGGCACTGGTTCGTGAGCGACCACACCGGCGTCCAGTCGAGCACGCCGTGCTCGTCGAACGGCTCGGGCACGTGCTGGAACGGCGAGTGGGCGGCGTTGCGCTCGACCCGGTCCTCGAACTGGCGCTGGTCGAAGAGCTGGAAGGAGTCCGGGTGCACGGCGTCGTCGCCGATGCCCCGGTAGCTGCCGCGGACCGTGGCCTCGTCGCCGTGGTAGCTGCCGCTGTGCCGTTCGAGCGCCTCGCACAGCGCGCCGACCTCGGCCTGCAACGGCGTGACGCCCTTGCCGCCGTTGTCGCAGCGCAGGGTCGAGCGGAGCCCGTCGAGCCCGCCCGCGCACGCGGCGGCGTTCGTGCCGGAGCGGTAGGAGTGGAAGAAGTCGTGTCCGCGCTGGTCGCGGCGGATCTCCTTGACCACGCCGGTGACCGGGCTGACCAGGTGCCGGTAGCGGTCCAGCACCTCCTGCGGGGACGCGGACCGGTGGCCGCCGGGGTCGCGGGAGCGCTTGAGCCGCGATCCCAGCCGCACGGGGGCGTTGGTCCGGTCGCGCACCAGGTCCGGCTCGCCGCAGCCCGCGCACTGCGGGATCCGGTGCACCTCGTGGTGGGTGACCCGCATGTCCAGGCTGTCGTACATCCAGATCTCGCGCTGGCCCGCGTGTCGGTAGCCCGCGAGCCACTTGGTGGCCTCCAGCGCGGCGACCTCGGTCGCGGTGCCCGCCACCGACGGCAGGCCGACGGCCGGGCGCGCGGCGGGACCCAGCCTGCCGCTCACCGACTGCACGTGGGCCTCGGCCGGGCGGTTGGCCGACAGTCGCGCGGCGAGGCAGCGCCAGCAGGCGCCCTCGCCGGGGGTGAAGAACGGTCCGACCCACACCTGCGTGCCGGTCGTCTTGAGCAGCAGCCACGGCGTGCCCGCGGCGCGGTGCCGCTCGTCGACGGCGCGCAGTTCGGGGTCGAGGTAGTCGCCGCACACGACGACGGCCAGGTCAGCGGGCTCGGTGTGGTCGAGACCCAGGTCGCCGACGGCGACGTCGAGGTCCGCGCGGACCAGCGCGCCGACCACGCCCTTCTGGCACGCGCCCCCGACGGTCACCACCCGCACCCGCCCGGCGCCCGCGCCGCGCACGGCGGCCGAGGCGTCCAGCCCGGCGGCGTCCCAGTAGGCCAGTGCGGGCCGGTTGTCCTCGTCCGGCGCGACCGCGCCGATCAACCCGGCCGCTCCGAGCCTGGTCAGCAGGCGTCCGGCGTCGTCGGCGGACACCGCCTCCGGCAGGTCCCGCAGCAGCGCTTCCAGGTCCCGCGTCCCGTCCAGCAGGGGGGCCAGCAGTTCGACGTGCGGTCCCTGGAGGGCCGTCACCCCGCTCTCGGAGAAGAGGTACACCGCCTCGCCGTGGACGATCTCCGGCCTCAAGTGCCGCTTGAACCCGATGCGCTCGTGTCTCCCCATGGCCGCGGTCCCGCTCTCTCAGCCCGCGAGTGCGGAGCGGACGCCGGGGATGGGGCCGCCCTCGGTGTGCACGCTGAACCCGAGGAAGTCCAGGGCGTGACCGGAGGGGCGGTCGAACTCGTAGATGACCAGGTCCAGGTCGTCGGCCAGGGCGTCGGCGGTGCGGGTCGTGGTGTTCATCTCAATCTCCCCAGATGATGTTTGAGCGGCGGATTTCGTGGAAAGTGCTGGTCAGGATTCTGCTGGTGGAGAACGACTCGCCGGTAGTTACGGCGTACCTGCCTCGAACGTGAAGTTTTCATGCCCGGCAGGGGGTGACTTCACGTCGGACTGGTGGTAACGACACTGGGGAAACGAGCGGCCGTGCGGTGGACTGGTGAAGCACCAGGAGGAGTCGGGATCACCGAGGAGGCACGGCGATGCAGATCAAGGTTTTGGGCCTGTTGGAGGCCACAGTGGACGGTCGCTCGGTGCTTCCGACGGCCGCCAAGCCCCGGCAGATCTTCGCCCTGCTGGCGCTGCGCGCCGGTCAGGTCGTCCCGGTCGCGACGCTGATCGAGGAGCTGTGGGGTGAACGGCCCCCGCGCAGCGCCCGCACCACGTTGCAGACCTACATCATGCAGCTGCGCAGGCTCATCGGCGACGACGCCACGGGCGTGCTGGCCACGCGGTTCGGCGGATACCTGCTGGACGTGGCGCCGGAGGACGTGGACGTGCACGAGTACGAGCGCCTCACCCAGTCCGGGCGGCGTGCGGCGGAGGCGGGCGACTTCGAGTCGGCGGCCAGGCTGCTGCGCGGCGCGCTCGACATCTGGCGGGGCCCCGCGCTGGTGGACGTGCCGACGGGCGAGTCCCTGAGCATCGAGGTCACCCGGTTGGAGGAGAGCAGGCTGTCGGTCGTGGAGAGCCGGATCGCCGCCGAGATGCGCTGCGGCAGGCACCACGTGCTGCTCAGCGAGCTGGCCGTGCTGACCGCGCGCTACCCGATGAACGAGAACCTGTGCGCCCACCACATGGTCGCCCTCTTCCGCTCCGGCAGGCAGTGGCAGGCGCTGGACGCCTTCAAGGCGCTGCGCGGCACGCTGATCGAGGAGCTGGGCGTGGAACCGTCGGCGCGGCTGCGGGAGCTGCAGCGCGCGATCCTCAGCGCGGACGCCCGCCTGGACCGCGCGGAGACGCGGGAGATGCAGAAGATGCTGGCCTGACCCGCGTCAAGGAGTCGTCGAGGCTCCTCGGAGCGGGCGGGGCCATCGTGTCGTCACACGGCGGCAGGAGGTGCGGTGATGATCACCGATCCAGCGGGACCCGAGTTGCTCAGGGCGGCGGTCCGGGTGGCGAACAGCCAGGGCTTGTTCACGGTCGCGTCCTACCTGCAACGCGCGGCGAAGGAGCACCTCCTGCACGGGTGCGCCTCCACCGCGGACCCCTGCCCCCACGAGGTCGAGGCGATCAGGATCCTCAGCTCGGGCTACGACCCGAGCCGCTGACCGGTCGCGGTTCCCGACACGACCCGGCGAGCGCCAGGTGCCCATCCCCGAGGCGCCCGTCGCGCGGCCGCCGGGAACCGCGCTCGAACCCCGGACCCCGGATCCCTTCGCCGGATCCGGGGTTCTCGGTGTGCACGGCACGTCCTCACTTCGGCTTCCGCGGCCCGTGCGGCGGGTCGCCGGACGCCAGCCGATCCACGTAGTCGGCGATCCGCCGTTCGCGGGTCTCCGGCTTCTTGGCCTTCTGGAGCGTGAGCAGGATCTGGTACCGGTTACTCCGGCTCAGCGCGTCGAACGCCGCCGACGCCGCGGGGGAGGCGTCCAGCGCCGCCCGCAGTTCCGGCGACACCTCGGCGGTGCTCTGCGGCGCGTACGCCGCGTCCCACCGCCCGTCGGCCTTCGCCGCCTCGATCTGCTCCAGCCCAGCGGGCCGCATCCACCCGGCCTCGATCAGCTCCTGCACGCGGGCGCAGTTGATCCTGGACCACGGGCTGCGCTTGCGCCGCGGCGAGAACCGCTGCGCCCACCAGCCCTCGGGGGTGCTGCCGGAGAACGACTTCCCGTCGATCCAGCCGTAGCACAGCGCCACGTCCAGCGCCTCGTCCCGCGTGATCGACGGGACGTCCGTGCCCTTCTTCGCCAGCGGCACCCACACCTCGTCGGCGACGGCGTGGTTCTCCTCCATCCACGCCTCGAACTCCTCGATCGTGGCGAACACCTGGTGCTCCATCACCGACCTCCCGTCGACAGCCGTCCACACGCTACGGACACGCGCTGGAGCCGCACCGGAGTACAACCCCGGTGCGGCTCCAGCACAAGCGGAACGGTCAGGCGGCCTGCTCCAGCGCCACCAGCTCGCGCACGGCGGCGGGGCGCTCCACCGCCTCGGCGGCGGCCTTGACCCGCTCCAGCGTCGCCGTCATCCCGGCGCGCAGCTCCGCGGTGTGGCCCTCGTACCCGCCGAGCATCATGTTCGCGAACGACGCCGTGCGCTTGCGCTGCGCCTCGCTCTGCCCGGACACGTCCCACCGCTCGGTCACGACGGTGCCGTCACCGTCCTGCTCCAGCCGGTACCCCCACCGCACGCCGTTCGTGGTGGTGTGGAAGGAGAACGCCTTGCCGCGCTCCCACGCCTCGACGGTGTTGCTGGTGACCCAGCGCATCCAGCCGCGCTTGTTGTGGCCGGTGAACTTCGCCCCGACCCCGCGCGTCTCGTCGCGCCAGGAGCACTTCCAGCACTCGGGGCTCCAGTCGCCCATGCGGGTCACGTCGCTGATCAGGTCCCACACGACGTCCGGGTGCGCGTCGATCCGGATCGACACCTCCTCGGGCTGGTAGTCGCTGCTCAGCGGCGTCTTCAACGCGGCCTTGTTGCGCGCCTTCAACGCCTTCCGCGCGAGCTTGGCGCCCTTCTTCCGCGCGCCGCGCAGCTCCGCGAGGTACGGGTAGTGGTCGACCTGCATGGTGTGCCGCTTGGACGTCACGTACCGCTTGGCGAGCGCGTCCTTGTAGCCCTTGATCTCCTTGGCCATCGCCTCGGTCGACGGCAGGGCCGCCTTGCCCTGCAACAGGTCCGCGACCCAGTGCGACTGCGCCTCGGCGAGCACGGTCGTCGCGCCCAGCGGTTGGAACAGCCCGATGAAGTACAGGCCGTCGTGGTTCGGGTCCACGACCCGGTGGAACAGCGACACGTCGTTGTCCGTCGGCGCGATGACGCTCTCGTCCAGGAACGGGAAGCTCACCTGGTAGCCGGACGCGTAGATCACCGCGTCGATCTTCTCGACGCTGCCGTCGACGAAGTGCACCGAGCCGCCGTCGAAGTGGCTGATGTTCGGCTTCACGCCGATGTCGCCGTGGCCGAGCTTCGGCAGCAGCGTCTCCGACACGGTCGGGTGCGAGTTGAACAGCTTGTGCTCCGGCTTGGGCAGGCCGAAGTCCTGCACGCTGCCGATCGACAGCTTCAGCAGCAGCGCCATGATCCACCGCTGCTGCTCGCGCGGCATGACCATGGTGAGGAACGGGCTGATCATGTCGTCGGCGGGCTTGCCGAACATGAACTTGGGGAACACGTACCCGCCGCGGCGGGTGGTGAGGAACGTGCGCTCGGCGACCCCGGAGGTCTCGACCGCGATGTCCGCGGCCGAGTTGCCGAAGCCCAGCACCAGCACGCGCTTGCCCGCGTACTCCTCGGGCGTCTTGTAGTAGTGCGAGTGGATCTGCGTGCCGGTGAAGGTCTCCACGCCGGGGAACGCGGGCTCCGGGTCGCGGGGCTTCCAGTGGTGGCCGTTGGCGACCATGACCGACCCGTAGTGCCTCGTCGTCTCGACGCCGGTGTCGCGGTGCCGCGAGGTCACGGTCCAGCCGCCCTCCTCGGCCGCTTCGACGTGCGTGACCTCGGTGCGGAACGCGATCTTGTCGCGGAACCCGAAGTGGTCGACCAGGTCGTCGAGGTACTCCGACATCTGGAAGACGCTGGGGAACGGCGGGTACTCCTCCGGCATCGGGTAGCAGCGGTACTCCGACAGCTTCTTCGAGGTGTTGATGTGCAGCGACCGGTACCCCGAGGACATGCCGTTGTCGTTGAGGTAGCGCCAGTTGCCGCCGACCTCGGACCCGGCCTCGTAGCAGTCGAAGGGGATGCCGCGCTCGTGCAGGACCTGGCTGGCGGCGAGGCCTGACCAACCGGCTCCGATGATGCAGACGCGATCCATGGTTGCTTCTCCTCGTGATCGGTTCCCGACGTCGGCGGGGGTGGGAATTCCCGGCGCGGGCGTTTTCGGGCGCGCCGGGAATCGCGAAGAAATGAACACGCCGGGCTTCGGGACCGGCCGAGGTGACTGCGGCGGCGAAATGCCGGTAGTCGTCTTTGGTGGAGCGCTGGTGGAGAATCGCTAGAATTTCGGTGGAGCGGGTGGGAAATAGCTCAGACGGGTGACGGAGCCTTTTCCGCGAGGTCCCACAGCAGGTGGGAGCCCTTGGTGACGCGCGCCGGTCCGCCCGCGGCGGAGAGGAGCTGGTGCGCGGTGCGGACCAGCACCCGGCCGACGGCCGAGTCGATCGCGCCCGCCAGGTGCGGCACGTTCGTCCGGAAGTCCACCTCGTAGGTGACCTCGCAGCCGTCCGCGGTGTCCACGGCCGTCCACGCGCCGTACAGGTGCTGGAACTGGCCGCTGATCTGGGCGAACTCGACGCGGAGCGGGTTGTCCGCCCCCGGTCGGGTGCCCTGCGTCCACGTCGCGGCGCCGCCCCGGAAGGCGAGCACCCACGTGCGGAGGCCGTTGCCCGCGTCGGTGATCGAGACGATGTCGTCGGCCTGCTCGGCGAACGTCGAGTCGTCGCTCAACCGGGTGATCACGTCGGCCGCCGACGCCCGGACGGCGGCCTTGAGGATGCGGCTGGTCACGGGGTCTGTGCTCCTTCCGGACGGACGACGCTCACGCCCTGGAGGCGGGTGCTGCGCAGCATGGGGTGGTTGGCCTCGCCGAACGCGCCGCCGGTCAGGCCCGCGCCGCCCTGGTTGGGCAGGAACGGCAGGAACGCGCCGTGCGAGTCGTTGATCTTCAGCAGGCCGCCGTTGGTGACGCCCGAGAGGAACCGGTCGATCGTCTCGGCGCTGGTCGTCCACACCGAGTTCCGCAGGTGGTAGGCGTTGGAGTTGACGAACGCCAGCACCTCCTCCAGCAGGTCGTCGTCCGAGGTGGGGACGTCGGGGACGATGACGGGCAGCAGCGGGAAGAACGTCTCGTCGCGCACCACGGACAGGTCCCTGGCGCCCTGGAGGCCCTCGACCCGGACGATGCTCGGCTCCACGAAGAAGCCGGTGTCCGACTGCGTGCCGTCGACCTCCAGGCGGTGGCCGCCGTGCACGAGCTTCGCGCCCTTGGCCAGCGCCTCGCCGAGGCAGCCGTAGAACCAGTCGACCCCGAGCACCGGCGTGAGCACCACGCCGACCTCGTCCGGGTAGCCCGGCTTGATCTTCTTCGTGGCCTCGACCAGGCGTTCCACCAGCTCGTCGGCGATGGCCGGGTGGGCGACCACCTGGTTGGGCACCGAGCAGATCTGGCCGGAGGACATGAAGAACTGGGTGATCGTGTCCACGGCGGCGTCGAGGTCGGCGTCGCGCCAGACCACGCAGCAGTCGTTGCCCGCCAGCTCCAGGATCGGCTTCTTGCCCGCGGCGATGGCCTCGCGCTCGAACTCCAGGCCCTTCTTGCTGCCGCCGAAGTAGATGACGTCGTTCACGTGCTCGCTGGCCAGCCACTTGTCGACGACCGGGGCACCGCAGAAGGCGTTGACGGTGCCCGCGGGCGCTCCGGCCTCCTCCAGCACCGGCGCCACGACCTCGCGGATGGCGTACATGCAGCTCAGAGCCACACCGCGGGGGGCGCGCACGACCACGGTGTTGCCCGCGAGCATGGCCGTGAGGCCGTTCAGCGCGTTGACCATGGCGGCGTTCTGCGGCGGGTTGATGCACACCACGCCGTCGGGGACCCGGCGCAGGACCATCTCGCGGACGCCGTCGGTCCGGCGGAACTCCAGCTGCGACGCGCAGAACTCCAGCGTCTCGCGGCTCCAGCCGGTGTACGGGATGCCCATGAGCATGCCCTGGGCCGACGAGACCGGCATGCCCTCGGCCACCAGGATCTCGACCAGCGGGTCGCTGTGCTCCTGGAGCCGCCGGGCGATGGCGTGGCCGATCTCCAGCCGGTCGGCGAGCGGGACGCGGCCCCACGCGGGGACGGCCAGCGCGGCGGCCTCGAGCGCCAGGTCGGCCGTGGCCTCGTCGGCGACGACGCACGCCCCGACGACGCTGTCCCCGGCCTGGCGGGGGTCGATGACCCCGAGGTCGAGGTCGCGCTTGAGACCCAGGCTGGGGAAGGTGTCCTCGATCAGCGCCCGCGCGGTGATCGTGTGAACGAACTGCGCGTTCTCGCCGGTGACGTCTCGGCCGCCGATGTAGGCCGGATATACCCCGAACTTCACGTCGCCCCCTTTCACTCGATCCGATTACGGGCTGACGTTTGCGTTTACCCTAAGCCGGTAATACTGTGGGAGCAACGGCCGCATCATCAGCGCTGCTTATCGAAATGATTCCGGTGAAAACAATCAATGCTGTGCAGGGTCTATTCGGCGTACCGGTCGGCGAGTTCCGCGCCGATCCGCCCGAGTTCCGCCTTGACCGACGGGGGCTCGACGACCTCCAGTTGGGCGCCCCACCCGGCGAGGTGCCGGGCGATGTCCAGCGGGGTCGGCGCGGCGACGTGGACGCGCGAGCGCCCGTCGGCGTAGTCCTCCTCCACCCGGCAGTGCCGCCCGAAGTGGGTGCGCAGCACGGACACGTGCCGGGTGGGCGCGAGCACGACCGCCGTCGTGCGGGACCGCTTGTCCTCCACCTCGCCGACGACCCGCTCCCAGGCCTCGGCGAGCACGAAGTCGTCCGGGCGGTCGGCGGGCTCGTCCGTCGGCTCGGTCTCGACGATCCGGTCGACGCGGAAGGTCCGCTGCCCGTTGTCGGTGCCCGCGATCAGGTACCAGACGTCGTCCTTGTCGACGAGGCCCCACGGGGCCACCAGTCGCACGGACCGGTCACGGGCGTGCTTGGCGTAGGTGATGCGGATCTTCCGCCGCCGCACCACGGCGGCCTGGAGGACGTCCACGGTCTCCGGCCTGCGCTTGTCCTGCTCGCCCCAGCGGGCCGGGTCGATCATCGTCGCGCTCGCGGCGGCCTCCGCGTCCGCGCGGAACCCCTTCGGCAGGGCGCGGACGAGCTTGCGCAGCGCCGCCTTCGCCTCGCCGGAGACGGCGGCCGCGGGCCCGACGAGCAGGAACAGCGCCTGCGCCTCGGGCGCGGACAGGCCGCTCAGGTCGGTGCGCGCGCCGCCGACGAGCGACCAGCCGCCACCACGTCCCGCTTGCGGGTACACGGGAATCCCCGCGGCCGACAGCGCCTCGAGGTCGCGGCGCGCGGTGGCGACGGAGACCTCCAGCTCGGTCGCCAGGTCGGCGGCCGTGACCCGTCCGCGTGATTGGAGGAGCAGGAGCGTGGCCACGAGGCGGTCTGCGCGCATGTCACCCAGTTTCACTGACAAAGTGCTCAGATGGTGAGCACTTTAGACCGGATGATGGTAAGTGTCATCCGCTGAAGGAAGGAACCACCCCATGTTGCGAGGCCTCACCACCGTCAACTTCTTCGCCGACGACGTCCCGGCCGCGGTCGCCTGGTACGCCGAGGTCCTGGGCCAGGAGCCGTACTTCGCCCGCCCGGAGGAGGGCACCCCGCTGTACGTGGAGTTCCGCATCGGCGACTACCTGCACGAGCTGGGCATCCTGGACAGCAGGTTCGCCCCGCACACACGCTCGGAGCAGCCCAGCGGTGCGATGGTGTACTGGCACGTCGACGAGCTGGAGGACAACATCGAGCGGCTCCTCTCCCTGGGCGCGACGCTGCACGACAAGCCCACCGAGCACGGGCCCGGCTTCGTGACGGCGTCGGTCGTCGACCCGTTCGGCAACATCCTGGGTCTCATGTTCAACGAGCACTACCTGGAAATCCTCGAGACCCGCTCGACGGTCTGATCCCCGCGGTGGCGGGCGCGGGCGGTCGGGCCCGCCGCCCGCCGCGGGGGCGGTTTCGACTGGTTCGACCGGTTCGAGCGATGCTGAAGCGCCGGTGGAGCGAGCGACCATAACGTCGTTCGCATGCTGATTCTCATCGCGGGATCGACAGGACTCATAGGCAGCGCGGTGGTGTCCGAACTGCGCGGAGCGGGTCACGAGGTGCGCCGGTTGGTGCGGCGCGAACCGGTGGCCGACGACGAACGCGAGTGGGACCCGCCGTCCGGGAAGATCGCGGACGGGGCGTTCGAGGGGGTGGGGGCCGTGGTGAACCTGTGCGGCGCCTCGGTGCAGGGCCGGTGGACCCCGGCCCACAAGAGGCGGATCAGGGACAGCCGCATCGCCCCGGCCGGGGTGCTCGCGGCGGCCGTCGCCGAACACGGCGTCCCGACGCTGCTCAACGCGTCGAGCCTGAGCTTCTACGGCGACACCGGCGCCGACGTCGTCGACGAGGACTCGGGCGAGGGCAAGGGTTTCCTCGCCGAGATGGTGATCGACTGGGAGGCCGCGACGGCCGTGGCGCGGGACTCGGGCGCCAGGGTCGTCCTGCTGCGCACCGGGCTCGTGCTCTCGCCGGACGCCGGTCTGCTCAGCCAGCTCAAACCGGTGATCCGGCTCGGGCTCGGCGGGAGGCTGGGCGACGGCGAGCAGTACGTGGCGTGGATCAGCGTCCCGGACGAGGTCGCCGCCATCCGCTTCCTGGTGGAGAACCCCGAGGTGTCCGGGCCGGTCAACCTGTGCGCGCCGGAACCCGTGACCAACGACGAGTTCATCAGGGCGCTCGGTCGGGCCCTGCGCCGACCGGTCCTGCTGTCCGTGCCGAAGTCCGTGGTCCGCCTCGCGCTCGGCGAGGCCGCCGACGAGCTGGCGCTGATCAGCCTGCGCGTCGTGCCGACGGTGCTGCGCGAGGCCGGGTTCGAGTTCCGGCACGCCGACTTCGCGACCGCCGTCGCGGAAGTCCTCTGACACCACCGAAACGAACAACGAAGCTCCTGGGAACCGCCCCCAGGAGCTTCGCCGCCGTTCACGGTCAGGCCGACACCGCGGCGCGGGCGAACCGGTAGCCGGTCTGCGCGTGCGGGGCCTTGCCGAACGCCAGCACCTTGTCCGGGTCGATCCGGAACACGACGGCCGGGTGGCCCGCCACGTGGGCGACGCCGTCGATCATCTCCAGGTGCCATCCCTTGTCGTCGCTGTACTTCGCGCTGAACGCCGCGGCGATCCCGGTGAGGTCGTCGGGGTCGGTGATGAGCGACGCGCGGCCCTCCACGACCACGTCGAGGCCCTCGGTCCACAGGTTGTTGCCGGTCGTCACGGCGACCTTGCCGCTGTGCTCCAGGTTGCGCATCTTCTGCTCGAACGACGCCGTGCTGAAGAACAGCGCGTTCTCGTGCCACACCGCGACGACCGGCGTCACGTGCGGGCGGCCGTCGGCGCGGACGGTGGTGAGCCAGAACAGCTCCGCGGTCTCCAGCAGGCGCAGGGTCTCCTCCCACGACGTGGGCTCCACGCCGGGTTCGCTGAACCGGACGTCCAGGAGGGCGGTGGGGAAGGTGGTCGGCATCGTTTTTCCTTTCGGCCGCGCGGGTCGGACGGAGACGATCTCGATGAGGGGAATCCCTCGGACGGCGGCGAGGCCGATGTGCTTCCTTCCCCTGACTCCCAGGCTAGGACGGTCGACGCGGACCGGGCAACGCCGTTCCCATAAGGGGTTCTACTCGGTCCGATCAGGACTCCCGGCTCCACCGGCGCTCCACCGGCCCGCGCTAGCGTGCCCCGAATGGGAAACACGCTGAAGGTTCCGGGCGCGACCATCTACTACGAGCACGCCGGATCCGGTCCGGTGCTGCTGTTCATCGGCGGCGGCACCAGCGACACGACGAACTTCGAGCTGGTGGGCAAGCACTTCGAGGACCGCTACACGGTCGTGCACTACGACCGGCGCGGCAACGGCCGCAGCGTCCTGGACGGCCCGCCCACCGCGCAGGTGATCGAGGAGCACGCGAGCGACGCGATCGCCCTGCTGGAACTGCTGGGCAACGGCGAGCCCGCCGACCTGCTGGGCAGCAGCTCCGGCGCGCTCATCGTGCTGGACGTCCTGGCGCGCAGGCCCGACCTGGTCCGCCGCGGCATCCCGCACGAGGCCCCGGCGTTCACGCTGACCCCGGACCGCGAGGCCAACCTGGCGTTCCTGCGGCACGCGCTCGCGGAGTTCGAGCGCGCGGGCGGCGAGGCGGGCATGGCCGTGTTCGGCAACGGCTCCGGCACCCCCGAGGAACTGCTGAACGGCACCCCGGAGGAGCAGGAGACCGCCCGCCGCATCGACGCCAACGTCCCGTTCTTCTTCCGCTACGAGATGATGTCGTTCGTCGACTACCAGCCCGACCTCGCCGCGTTGACCACGGTCAACTCCAGCCTGGTCCCGGCGGTGGGCGTCGACTCCATCGACACCCCTCCGGTGCAGGCGATCCGCATCCTGGCCAAGGAGACCGACACCGAGGTCGCGGTCTTCCCCGGCGGCCACGTCGGCTACCTGTCGGACCCCGAGGCGTTCACCGCCAAGCTCGACGAGGTGCTGAAGGCCTGACCGTCAGCGCTCGCGCCGCTTGTCGAACCGGTCGACGGCCCGCCACACGGCCGAGGGCAGGAACGAGGACAGCCCCAGCGCCACCATGGCCTGGGTGTGCAGCTCGTTGCGCTTGCCGACCTCCTGCCCGACGTCGCGCAGGACCGCGCGGATGGCCTCCTGGCCACCCGCGCGATCGCCCGTGGTCAGGAGCGTCACGCCCAGCTCGTACCGGGTCCGCAGGGTCTCCGGGTGCTCGTGGCCGAGCGAGGTCTCCTGGCCCGCCAACGCCCTGCGGTACGCGGTCAGGGCGGCCTCGTGGTCGCCGCGCTGCGCGAACGCCTGCCCCAGCAGGAACAGCGCCCGCAGGTGCAGGCGGTGGTCGACGCCCAACTGCTGGGCGAGGTCGTCGGGCAGCCGCGAGTACTCCTCGACGACGAGGCTCGGCGCGCCGCGGCCGACCATGGCCCGCAGGTGCGCCACGGCGATCCGCGCGGTCCGCGGGTTGTCCGGGCCGAACGTGTGCCGCGCGGTCTCCAGCAGCGCCCGGAGCTTCGCCTCGGCGGTGCGCCAGTCGTCCTCGGTGGGCAGCCGTTCCAGGATGTGGATGTCGAACTGGCCCTCCTGCACCGTCGCCGTGGCCTCCACCGCGTTGGCGTGCAGGGGGAGCCCGAGCCGCTCGTAGTGGTCGACGACGTCCTGGGCGGCCTTCCGCGCGCCGTGCCGGTCGTCGCTCGCCAGACCGATCTCGGCCAGTTCGAGCCGGGCGGGGATCAGCGCCTCCACCGGGGTCGTGCCCGCGAACTCCGCGAGCAGGGCCGTCGCCAGGGTCCTGGCCTCGGTGAAGTGCCCCAACGACCGTCTGTTGTGGACGTGGGCGGTTCGGACGACGATCTGCTCGACCGGGGACGTGGTGCGCAGCAAGGGATTCGCCAGCGCCGACGTCCACAGCGGAGCCGCGTCGCGGTGCCTCCCCCTGGCGTCCAGCACCTCCGCGCGCACGCAGGCGGCCCGCAGGGTCGTGAGGTCGTCGGTGGCCAACGCCGTCAGGCGGTCCGCGTGCGCCGCGGCCCGGTCGAGGTGGCCCGCCGCGCGCCGGGCGCGGGCGGCGGCCAGCAGGTGCTCGACGTGGTCCGGGTCGAGCGCGTGCAGGCTCTCGTGGAACGGGGCGGCCAACGCGGGCTCACCGCGCCGGTCGTAGTCCCGCGCCGCCACCAGGTTCAGGCCGTTCGCGAACGCGGGCGAGTCGGCCGTGCGGTCCAGCAGCGCGCCCGCGTGCTCGCCGAGCCCGACGTCCTCCGTGCCCGCCAAGGTGATCAGCTTGTACGCGGCGATGGCGGCGACGGTGTTCAGGTCGGCGTCGGGCAGCGCCCGCCGCGCCGCCTGCCGGACGAGCTGGTGCACCTGCCAGGACGGGGAGCTGTCGACGCGGTCCACGAGCATCGCCCGGTCCATGCCCGCGAGGACGGTGTTCGCCTCCGTGCCCGGAGACAGGGCGGCCAGCACGTCGGCGACGAGCACGGCGGGCAGGGGCGTGGCGGAGCAGACCGCGGCCAGGCCCAGCACCGCCTTCTCGGCAGGCGACAAGGTCGCGATCACGTCCTGCACCGTGCGCAGGGCCTCGGCCAGCACGGTGGCGTCGGTCGTGAGGTGGTCCGCGCGGTCTCCCAGGCTCCACAGGCCTTCACGGGCGCGGGACGCCGCCGCGGCGAACAGGATCGCGTACGGGTGGCCGCCCAGCCGCCGCACGACGTCGTCCACCGCACGGGTCTCGGCGGCGGACGCGGGGTGGTCGCGGGTGAACAGCTCGTGGCCGTCGTCGGCCGTCAACGCCCGCAGCCGCACCGGGATCGCGATGTCCGGCGGGAACTCCCGCTGCCCGATCAGCAGCGTGTGGACGCCGGGGGCGTGGGGGATCAGCTCGGTCAGCACGTCCCGCGGCAGCCCGGCGGGGACGTCGTCGACGATCCACAGCGTCGGGGCCCCTTCCCGTGCCAGGCGGGCGTTCCACCACGCGAGCACGGTCGGGCGGGACAGGTCGGGCGGCCGGTCGTCCACGGACTTCGCCAGCTCGACCAGCTGGGCGGTGTGCGCGGCGCGGACGCGGTCGGGCGAGTCGTCGGTGCCGGTGAGGGTGATCCGGTGGGTGCCGCCGCCGTAGAGGAAGCCGAAGTCGTGGACGTACACCTTGGCCAGCGCGCTCTTGCCGATGCCGGTGATGCCGGACAGCCCGGCGACCGGCTGCGACGTCACGGCGTGGATCAGCGGGTGGTCGTGGCGGTGCAGCGCGGAGTGGATCGCCCACCGGTCGCGGTACCGGCCGACGTACGCCGCCGTCGGCTCGCCCGGCGACGTCTGCCGGGTCGTGGCGCGGGCGGTGAAGTCGATCCCGGCGAACGGCGTGCGCACGGCCAGCGTCGCCACCCGGATCGCGGCCACCAGTTCGGCCAGTTCGCTTTTCGATTTCCACGGTCGGAAGTAGCGGTGCGCGGCCAATTCCACCGGCATCAGGTGGTCGGTCCTCGGGTTCTCCGGGTTGACGACCAGTATTCGCTTCTCCACTTCCCCGGTGCGCACCGCGGACAGATAGGCGTGGTGCAGTTCGAACTGGCACGCGGAACGGCCGGGGAACGACGCGGAGTAGTAGGCGAGCATCGTCTTCGACGACCGCAACGCCGTCTGGATGTCGTCGGTGATGCTGTGCGCGAAACGGATGTCGCGCTCGTCCAGGAACGTGCGCACGCCCGCCTTCTCCAGCGCGTCGCGCAGTTCCCGCACCACAGGGCGGTCGTCGCCGCTGTAGGAGAGGAACACGTCGTAGCCGGTCGAATGCGCTTGGACCACGGGGGGAATGGTATTCCCGGAACGGGCGGAGATGATCGGATGTCCTGGATCTGTCGCCTTTTCGACCCCCGGAAAAGGCGGCCACGAACTGTCTCCTATTTGTCCACCAGGTGATCCTCCGGACGGCTTACCCTCGACGTCCTGAACGAGGGAAAAGTGAGGTAAAGCTCATGGGGCGAGCTTTGGGGAGCCAGTACACGCTGGGCGAGCCCCTGGGGTCCGGTGCGATGGGGAAGGTGTACGAGGGCGCGGACCACGACGGTCGGCCGTTCGCCTTCAAACTGCTCCGCAGCGATCTGGTGGACGACCCGGAATTCATCGCCCGCTTCCACCAGGAGCGGTCGATGCTGGTCAACATCCGCGGCGAGCACCTGGTCGCCGTGCACGACCTGGTCGTGGAGGGCAGCACCGCCGCGATCGTGATGGACCTGGTGCCCGGCGGGACCCTGCGCGACCTGCTCGTCGGGTCCGGCACGATCCTGCCCGCCGAGGTGGCCAGGATCGGCGCGGGCATCGCCGACGCGCTGCACAAGGTGCACCTCGCGGGCATCGTGCACCGCGACGTGAAACCCGAGAACGTCCTGATGGACTCCTCCACGCCGACCCGCACGCCCAAGCTCACCGACTTCGGCATCTCCAAGATGACCGGCGGCTCCAAGGTCGGCAAGAGCACCCTGCTGGCGGGCACGCCCAACTATGTGGCCCCGGAGATCGCCAACGGCGGCCAGATCACTCCCGCGGCCGACCTGTACTCGCTCGGCATCGTCCTCTACGAGCTGTGCTGCGGCGTCACGCCGTTCGCCAGCGACTCGGTGTTCCAGGTGCTCCGCAGCCACGGCGAGATGATGCCCGGCAGGCCCGAGGGCGTCCCGGACGAGCTGTGGGACGCCATCTGGGCCCTGCTCCAGAAGAACCCGGCCGCCCGGCCCCGCTCGGCCGACCAGGTCGCCGCCGTGCTCGGCACGCTCTCCGAACGCCTGCGCCAGTGGCCGGTCGGCACCCGCCTCGACACCCCACCGCCCGCCGTCCCGCTGGGACAGGGCAACAACAACGAAACGGTCCTGCGCATGCCCGTCAACGTCCCCGCGCCGGGCGGCAAGCGGAAGCGCCGCCTCCCCGTCGTCCTCGCCGCCGTGGTGCTCCTGGGAGCGGTCGGCGGCATCGGCTACTTCCTGGCCCCCACTAAGACCCCCAGGGCCGAGACCGGGTCGACTTCGGCCCCGACCGTCGGTGGTGGCGACACCGGGGTGAAGACGACCCAACCGACCTCCGCCAAGGTCACCACCACCGTGGCGGACATCAAGCTGACCTCGATGCCGGATCTGGTGGGCAAGAAGCTGGGGGAGGCGCGGGACAAGCTGCCCAAGGACATGAAGGTCGAGATCGTCGACCAGGTGGACGAGTCGAAGCCCGACGGGACGGTCGTCGGCCAAGAGCCCGCTGCGGGGGAAGCGGTGGACGGCAGCGCGAAGTTGGTCGTCGCCCGGCCCGCGATCACGGTCTTCCTCGACCAGGTGAAGCCTTCGGCGGGTCGTTGGGGCACCTCGGACAACGCGTTCACCATCGGGATGGCGGGCAAGCAGTACCTGCATGCGCTCGGCAGCACCACCGACTCCTACTGCACGACTGAACCCGAGTCCGCCGAGTACAACCTTTCCAAGGGGTACCGGCGCTTCGTCGCCGTCGCCGGCATCGGCGACAACGCGCAGTACGACTCGGTGAAGGTGCAGTTGGAGGTCTTCGGCGATGGGCGGCTGCTGACGAGTTCGGCGATCGAGTTCGGCAAGGTGGTCGATCTCGACCTCGATCTCACCAACGTCCTGCGGCTCAAGTTCCAGTGGGTGGTGACCAGCGGCCCGAGGACCTGCGGCTCCAACGTCTTCGCCCTGGGCGAGGCCAAGTTGCTCGGTCTCGCGGGCGAGGTGCCCACCTCGGGTCTGCCGCCATCAGCGACGACCAGCACCAAGCCCGCCACCACGACCACGCGATGACCTCCGACGACCTCGTGGTGAGCGCGGGGGAGCGGCGGTGGACGTTCGGGCCCGGTGTCGTGGTCCGCGTGGGGCGCGGGCCGTTCAACGACGTCGTGCTCGACGACCCGGCGGTGTCCCGCGACCACCTGCGCGTCGAGTTCGACGGCGGGTGGGTGGTGCGGGACCAGGGGACGTCCGGCGGCACGTGGCTCGGTGGTCGGCGGGTGGTCGAGCACCGGGTCGTGGACGAGGCCGTGGTGCGGCTCAGCGAGGTGGTCGACGTCGGGTTCCGCGTCGGGCGGGCGGCGAGCGTGGTCGGGATCGGGCGCGGTCCGGACAACGACGTGGTGCTCGACGACCCGCTCGTGTCGCGGCGGCACGCGACCGCGCGGCGCAGCGGGGACGGGTGGCTGGTCACCGACCTCGGCGGGCTCAACCGGACGCTGGTCAACGGGGTCGAGATCGCCGGGGACGCGTTCGTCGGCGTCGGTGACGTGCTGACGGTCGGGTCGACCGACGTGGTGGTGTCCGCGTCCGGGTTCACGCCGGTCCCGGTGGCGGAGCAGCACCTCGTGGTCGACGGCGTCAGCTTCTCCCTGCCGGACGGGAAGAGGCTGCTGTCCGACGTCGGAATCGACATCCGGCCGGGGGAGTTGATCGCGGTCGTCGGGCCGTCCGGGGCGGGCAAGTCGACGCTGCTGAAGGTGATGACCGGCGAGCTGACGCCGTCCAGCGGGCGCGTCACCTACGACGGGCTGGACGTGCGCGGGTCGGTGCGGTCGCGGATCGGCGTGGTGCCGCAGGACGACGTGCTGCACCTGAAGCTCAGCGCCCGCAAGGTCCTGTCGTACGCGGCGAGGCTGCGGCTGCCCGCCGACACGGGGCGGGACGAGCGGCGGCGGGTCGTGGCGGACGCGCTGGCCGAGGTCGACCTCCGCGAGCAGGCGGGCACGAAGGTGCGCAGCATGTCCGGCGGGCAGCGCAAGCGGGTGTCGATCGCGATGGAGCTGCTCACGTCGCCGCCGCTGCTCCTGCTCGACGAGCCGACGTCCGGCCTGGACCCCAACCTGGACAAGCAGATCATGGGGTCGCTGCGGGACATCGCCGACTCGGGGCGCTCGGTCGTGGTCGTGACGCACAACCCGGAGAACCTCGCCCGGTGCGACCGGATCCTGCTGCTCGCGCCCGGCGGGGTGCCGTTCTTCCTCGGCGCTCCGGACGAGCTGATGGTGCGGTTCGGGTCGGCGGGCTGGCCGGAGATCTTCGAGGCGGCGGCCCAGCACCGCCCGCCGGAGGGGACGCTGACCGACGCCGTCCGCCCGCCCACGGCGACCGCGGACGTCCCGCAGCCGCTGCGGTCGTGGCCGCGCCAAGCGGCGACGCTCGTGGCGCGGCACACCAGGCTGATCGCGGCCGACCTCGGCTACGCGGCGTTCCTGCTGCTGATGCCGCTCGTGCTCGCGGGCCTCGCGCTGGCCGTGCCCGGTTCCGCGGGCCTCGGGCCGCCCGACCCGACCGATCCCGCCGAACCCACGCAGATGCTGGTGCTGCTGTTCGTCGGCGCGGCCTTCACCGGTGGCGCGTGCGGGGCGCGGGAGATCGTCGCGGAACGGGCGATCTTCCTGCGGGAACGGGCGGCGGGCCTGCGACCGCGGGCGTACGCGGCGGGCAAGGTCGTGGTGTTCGGCGTGATCGCGGCCGTGCAGTCGGCGCTGCTGGTCGGTGGGGCGGTGCTGGCGAAACCCGGTCCCTCGGGCGGCGTGGTGCTCGGCGGGCACCCGGTCCTCGAACTCGGGATCGCCCTCTGGCTCACGGCGTTCGCGTCGTGCTCCATGGCGCTGTACGCGTCCGCCCTCGTGCGGTCGGCCGAGCAGGTCATGCCGGTGCTGGTGGTCGTGGTGATGGCGCAGCTCGTGCTGTGCGGCGGCATGATCCCGGTGACCGGCCGCCCCGTGCTCGACCAGCTCTCGTGGCTCACCCCGTCCCGCTGGGGGTACGCGGCCGGGGCGTCCACGGTCGACGTCCTGGCGATCGTGCCCGGCGTGCCCGACGACGACCTGTGGCGGCACTCGGCCCCGTGGTGGGGCCTGTCGGCGGCCGCGCTGGTCGCGCTGGCGCTGGTGTTCGTGCTGCTGCTGGTCAGGAGGCTCACCCGGCTGCGGGCGAGGTGAGGGTTTCCCGTTCGAGTGGAAACGGGAAACGGGTTCTGCCGGTCCGCGCGACGGGTGACGATGGGCGCATGGAAGATCGAGTGGAGTTCGGCAGCGCTCTCCGGCGGCTGCGCGAGGAGGCCGGGCTGTCGCAGTCCGCGTTCTCCGCGCGCATCCACTACAGCAAGGGCTACCTCAGCAAGGTCGAGACGGGCAAGGCGTCCGGCAACCGCGAGTTCGCCAAGGCGTGCGACGTCGCGCTGACCGCCGACGGCGCGCTGTCCGCGCTGATCAGGGGCAGGAGCGACCGGCAGGTGGTGGGCGACGTGGTCACCGCGATCACCGGCCTTCCGCCGACGACCCCGCACTTCACCGGCCGCGGCCCCGAACTGGACCGGCTGGCCGCGTTCCTCGCCGGGGAGGACGGTGAGGGCGCGTGCGTGCTCAGCGGGATGGCGGGGGCGGGCAAGACCGCGCTCGCCCTGCGGGCCTCGTGGGACGCGCGGGAGTCCTTCCCGGACGGGTGCCTCTTCCTCGACCTGCGGGGCCACGCGCTCGGTGTGGCGATGGCCAGCGCGCACGACGCGCTCGACCCGTTGCTGCGCCTGCTGGGCGTGCCCGGCGAGCAGATCCCGCCGCACGTCGACGCCCGCGCCAACCTCTACCGCAGCAGGCTGCACGGCAAGCGCGTCCTGCTGGTGTTCGACAACGTCCGCAGCGCGGCCCAGGTCGCCCCGCTGCTGCCCGCGGAGTCGCGCTGCCGGGTGCTGATCACCAGCCGCAACCGGCTCAACGCGCTCGACGACGCGGTGCACCTGCCCGTGGACGTGCTGCCGCGGCCGGAGGCGGTGGCGCTGTTCCGGGCCGTGGGCGGCGACCGCGCCCGGTCGGCGGAGGACGCCGTGGTCGGCTCGGTCGTCGACCGCTGCGGGCGGCTCCCGCTGGCGATCCGCATCGCGGCCGCCCGGTTCCGCGGTGGTCCGATGTGGACGGTGGAGGACTTCGAGGAGCGGCTGGCGGACGAGACGTCCCGGCTCAGCGTGCTCGACGACGGCGAGCGCAGCGTCGCGGCCGCGTTCAGCCTGTCCTGCCGGGCGTTGACCGACGACGAGCTGAGGCTGTTCGCGCTGCTGGCCCTGCACCCCGGCCACGACGTGGACATCCGCAGCACCGCGGCGCTGGCTGGCGTGAGCCTGGCGAGCACCAGGAGCCTCGTCGACCACCTCGGCGACGCGCACCTCGTGGCGCACGACTCCGCCGACCACCTCACCGTGCACGACCTCGTGCGCGAGTTCGCCCGCGACCAGGTGCTGCCGTCCATCGCGGTCGACGAGCAGGTCGCGGCGGTGCAGCGGATGCTCGACCACAACCTCCTGCTGGCCCGCTCCAGCGACGAGTTCCTCGCCCCGCACCGCTACCGGCTGCCGTTCACGCCCGTGAGCGTGCCGGAGGTGTCGAAGGAGTTCACCGACCGCGACTCCGCGCTGCGGTGGATCGACCAGGAGTGGCCGACGCTGGTCGGCCTGTGCCACCTGGCGTCGGCCCGCGGCCTGCACCGCGCGTGCTGGCAGATCGCGTACATCCTGCGGGACTTCTTCTTCCTCGCGAAGCTCTGGGACCCGTGGATCGACACGCACCTGGTGGCCGCCGCGTCCGCGCGGGCGGCCGGGGACACCAGGGCGCTGGCCATGACGTTGGACAACCTCGGGATGGCGCACGTGGATCGCGGGGACCTGGCCGTGGCGGTCGGGTACTACGAGGAGGCGCTGGAGTTGTTCCGCGAGTTGGGCGACGAGCACGGGACCACCGATGCCGTGTCGAACCTGGCGTGGGCCGCGCTGTACCTCGGGGATCACGTCCGCGCTCTGCGGGACCTGGGTGAGGTGATGGAGTCCTACCGGCGGCAGGGCAAGGCCCGCAACGCGGCCATCGCGTTGCGGGGGATCGCTCTGGTGGAGGTGGAACTGGGCCACACCGCCGATGCCGCTGTGCACGCGGAGCTGGCTCGGCGGGAGTTCGCGGCGCTGGAGTTGGACTTGGACGTGGTGATGTCGGTGAACTGCGTTGCCTGGGCGCACTTCCAAGCCGGGGATCACGACGCGGCCGTGGCGTTGTACGGCGAGGCCGTGGAACTGGGGGAGCGGTGTGGGAGTCGGTACGAGACGGCGCGGGCGTTGACCGGGTTGGGGAACGTCCACCGGGCCGCTGGTCGGGTCGGTGAGGCGGGCGAGGTGTGGGCCAGGGCGGACGAGGTCCACGGCGGGATCAACCCGGTGATGATCGGCGAGGCGCGGGTTCGGTTCGGGGAGACGGCGCTCTAGGTCTGCTTGCGGCCACGGCCTCCCACGGCGGCGCGTTTCAGGCTCATCAGCAGGCGGAACAGAGGGCCGGGCAGGACGACGATCGCTTGGTGCACCAGGGCCTCCAGGGCGTTCTCGCGCCACCAGCCGTGGGTGGTGGCCTGGAGGCGCCAGGTGTGGGCCACCAGTGACAGCGCCTCCACCTTGTCGCCGTTGCCCGCCGCCGCCAGGCCCAGGGCGAAGCGGGTGACCAGGGAGTCGGGGTGGGTGAGGCCCAGTGCGTCCACCTGTCTGGGGAGCACGTCGCCGAGGATCTCGTAGGCGTGGGCCCAGCTGCGTTGGGCGAAGCGCGCTCGGCCCGCTACGGACCTGGCCCGCAGGCGCAGCGGGTGGTCCGCGCCCAGCGTGGCCTCGATGCGGCCGTCGGTGTCGGCCAGGACGCGCAGGCTGCCCGCGGGGTCGGAGGAGTCCAGGAGGGCTTGGGCGTGCAGGACCCGCAGGTGCAGGGTGTGGGCGTTGTCCGGGCCGAACCAGGAGGCCGAGTCGAGGGCGAGCGCGCCGATCCGGTCGGTCGCCGTGCGCCAGCGTTCGCCGGTGAGGTTGAGGTCGGTGAACGCGACCACGAGGTCCGCTTCGGCGGCGACGGCCGCGGCCTCCTTGGCGAGTCTGTGGCCGGACTTCCCGGCCTCCTCGAACAGGGCCACGACCGCGTCGGCGTCCAGACGGGCCTGCTTGGTCTCGCCGTTGAACATCCGTTCCCTGGCCAGCTCCAGGGTCGCGGCGGGCCACTGGCTGTCGGGGGCGTCGCGGCGGATGTCCGGGTAGACGGCGGTGATCGTGGTGATCGCGGCCCGGTGGTCGCCGCGGTGGCGCAGGGCCGCGGCCTTGGCCACGCGGATCTCGTGCCGTTGCGCCTGGGACAGCCACGTCGGGAAGGTGCCGTGCGCCACCACGTCCGGGTGCTCGTGGAACACCTCGTTCGCGCGGTGGTAGTGGCCGCGCAGGTCGTGCGCGGCGGCCGCGAGGAAGCGGGCGCGGAACTCCGACCGCTTGTCGCCGTTGGCTCGGGACCGTTCCAGCACGAGGCTCGCGTGGGCCAGTGCGATCTCGGGGTCCGCCGCGGCCACGGCCATCCGCGCGGAGGTGAGCATGTCCTCGGACCGCCATCGGTGGCCGGTCAAGCGGATCGCCTCGCGGATGGCGTCGCGGGCGGCCGGGGCGTCGCCGTCGCGCTCGTGGACGGCGGCTTGGGAGCGCAGGAGTTCAAGGCGTTCCTCCACGGGCACGGCCTGGTTCGCGGCCAGGTGGACGACGTGCAGGTGCAGGTGCGGCGGCGCGGAGTCGCCGACCCGTGCGGCTATCGCCCGCGCGGCGGTGCGGGCCAGGTCGTCGGTGGTCTCCGGGCCGAGTGCCCGGTGGGCGGCGTCGGCCACGAGCGCGTGCAGCCGCCAGCCCTGGCCGTGGCCCCGTCCGGCGTGGGCGCGGTGGACCAGGCTGTGCTCGGCGAGTTCGGCCAGCGCCGCGGCCACCTCCGAAGTCGTCGCGCGCTGCTCGCCGACGAGCCCGTCGGAGACGAGGTCGGCCGGGAACGGCGCCTGTGCCAGTGCCGCGGCGAAGCCGAGCACCAGCAGGGCCGCTCGACTCCGGGCCCGGACGCTCGCCGTGACGAGGTCGAGTTCCTCCGCGACCAGCTCGTCCAGCCTGCCGGTGAAGTCCTCGGCGGCCCCGGTGCGGTGGCCCGCCGACAACGCGTGCAGCGCGGCGGTCAGCAGGAACGGGTTGCCGCCGTACTGGCGGGACAGCCGGTGGACGGTGGCGCGGTCGGTGTCGTCCAGTTCGGGCCACTCGGTCTGGAACAGGGCCTCGGCCTCGACGTCGGACAGCCCGCCCAGCTCCACCGACGCCGCGGGCCAGTCGGGGGTCGCGGTGCGCGCGGTCAGCAGCGTGTGGACGCGGGCGGACGGCACGACCAGCCGGTCGAGGACCGCGGGCGAGAGGCCGGGCGGCAGGTCGTCGACCACGACCAGCACGTCCTCGCCGCGGCGGGACAGGTGGTCGCCGAGGACCGCGCGCATCCGGTCCGCGTCCAGGTCCGGCAGGTCGAGGCCGAACCGGTCCGCCGCCGCGCGGCGCAGCTCCACGGAGAAGCGGGCGACCACCGTGTCGTCGTCCAGGCTCACCCCGCCGCCCGCCAGCGACAGCCACGCCACGCCGCCGGGGTAGGCGTCGCGGAACAGGAACGCGTAGTGCTCGGCCGCCGAGGTCTTCCCCATGCCGCGCGGCGCTTTCAGCACCGCGACGGCGTGCGGGTGCGGCTTGCGGACGGCCGACAGCAGGCCGCCGTGCAGCGCGCTGTGCACGGCCCACAGCTCCCGGTACCGGCCGACGAACCGGCGGGGCAGGAGAACCCTCGGGTCGAGCCGGGCCAGGTCGTCCGGCTTCGACGGCGGCCCCAGCGGCACGCCGTCGGCCTGCGCGAGCTTGTCCACCACCCGCTGCACCAGGCGGTCGACGTCCGGCTTGTCGCGCCACTTGACGTACCCCGCGTCGGTCAGCTCGATCGGCGCGATGTGCGAGTCGCCGGACTCGGGGTTGACCACCAGCACCCGGTCCAGCGGGTTCCCCAGCCTCCGGGCCGCGAGGAACGCGCGGGTCAGCTCCCACTGGCACGCGTACCGCGTCGGGTAGCGCCGCGAGTAGAACGCCAGCAGGAGCGCGGAGCCGTCGACCGCGGCGGCGAGACCGTCGGTGATGCGGTCGAACTCCGGGGTGTCGGTGTCGCGGAACACGGCGATGCCGCGCTTGCGCAGCGCCCGTTCGATCCGCCCCACCGCGGCCAGGTCGGACCAGGTGTAGCTGAGGAAAACCGTGGGTGAGCTGTTCACCCCTCAACGATGCCGCACACCCGCGCGCGGAAGTGGGGTGAGAAAAGGACAATAGCCGGACAAAGTCTGCCCACCGGGTAATCAGCCCAGCGCGGCGAGCGCGGCCGCGGCCTCCTCCGCCTCGGTCGCGGCGGACAGCCCGGTGAACAGGTCGAGCGCCCTGCGCAGTTCCGCGGCCGCCTGCTCGCGGTCGTCGACGAGCAGCGCCGCCCGCGCCAGCCCGCGGTGGGCGCGGGCCTGCTCGAACAGGCTGCCGAGTTCCACGCCCTGCGCCAGCGCCCTCCGGTAGGCCTCCGCGCTCGCGACCGCGTCACCGGCCTGGGCGTGCACCTCGCCGAGGCTGTTGTGGGCCATCGCCTGGTCCAGCAGCGATCCGCGTTCGACGAACACCGCCATCGCCTGGTCCAGGTGGGCGACGGCGTCGGCGAACCGGCCCAGCTCGGCCTCGAAGATCGCCATGCCCCGCAACGTGATCCCGGCGTTCGTCCGCGCCTCGCACCGCTCGTAGAGGCCCAGCGCGCGGGTCGCCCACTCCAGCGCGCCCGCGAAGTCGCCGCGGCCGTGCAGGATCCACGCGTAGTTGCCCATCGCGTTGCCCGCGCCGCGCAGGTCGCCCAACCGCTCGAAGATCTCCTGGGCCCGAAGGTAGTGCGGCCCGGCTGCCTCGGGGTCGCCGCGCTCCAGCAGCGCCAGCCCCAGGTTGTTGCGCGTGGCGGCCTCGGCCGACAGGTCGCCGAGGCGTTCGGTCGCGGCCAGCGCCACGAGGTGCGTGCGGACCCAGGTGTCCCAGTCCTTGGTGAGGAAGAAGTAGCCGCGCATCGTGTAGGCGAGCTGCCAGATCCGGGCGTCCAGCTCCCGGTCGTCCACCTGGAACAGTCCGGCGATCGCCTCGTGCTCGGTGCGCAACCACTCCAGGGCGTCGTCACGGGTGTCCAGGTCCTTGATCGGCGTGGCCGAGCCGTCCAGCGGGACGCGGAACCGCCGGGGCGTCACCAGCTTGTCCGCCTGCGCGGCGCCGTGCAGGTAGTGGTCGAACAGCCGCACGACCGCCGAGCGCCGGTCCTCGGGGTGGCCCAGCTCGGCCAGTTCGGCGGCGTAGACGCGCAGCAGGTCGTGCATGCCGATCCGGCCCCGCCCGGCGTCCACGGCGACCTGCGCCTGCACCAGCACGGCCAGCAGCCGGTTCGTCAACGCCTGTGGCAGGTCCGCCAGCGCGGCCACGGCGGCGCGGCTCGTGTCGGTGCCCGGCACGAGCCCCAGCAGCCGGAACACCCGCGCCGCGTCGGCGGGCAGCCGCCGGTAGGACCAGGAGAACACCGTCCGGACCGCGGTCCGCGCGTCACCGCCGACGTCGAGCGCGTCCAACCGGCCGTGCTCGTCGGTCAGCGTCTCGACCAGGTCCGCGAGCGTCGCCGTGGGCTGGCAGCGGGCCAGGCCGCCGACGACCCGCAGCGCCAGCGGCAGCCGCGCGCACAGCCGCACCAGCTCCACGACCGCGTCCGGCTCGGCGTCCGCGCGGACGCCGACGAGCCCCCGCAGCAGGTCCAGCGCCTCGGCCTCGGGCAGCACGTCCACCGGCAGCAGCACGGCGTCGTGGTCGACCACCAGCCCGGCGAGGTTGCCGCGGCTGGTCACCAGCACGCACGAGCCGACCCCCGGCACGAGCGGCCGCACCTGCTCCTCGTCGTGCGCGTTGTCCAGCACCACCAGCGTCTTCCGCTCGCTCACCAGTGACCGGAACAGCGCGGCCCGCTCCTCCGTCTCGACCGGCAGCCGCTCCGGCGCGACCCCGAGCGCCCGCAGGAACCCGCCGAGCACCTCGCCCGCCTCGAACGGCCGCTCCGACCCGAACCCGTGCAGGTCCACGTAGAGCTGCCCGTCCGGGAACCGGTCGACGGCCCGGTGCGCCCACGACACGGCCAGCGCCGTCTTCCCCACGCCGCCCATCCCGACCAGCACGACCATCGGCACGGTTCCCGGTGGCGCGTCGGCGACCGCCGCGTCCACCGCCGCCAGCAGGTCCGCGCGCCCGGCGAACCCCCGCGGCGCCGCGGGCAGCTGCCGCGGCACCGTCCGGACCGGCTCGGCCGCGTGGTAGTGCACCCCACCCTCGATCTTGCCCGCTTGGAGCACGTTGCCCGACACGTCCGACATGGTGTTGGTGGTGGACGTCGTCCCCGCGTCTCCGGTCTGCACGCGATCAAGGGAACACGGGACGACCGCGCATCACAACTCCCGGTGCAGCGTCGGGTTGCCCCACGCGAGTTCCGGCAGCCTGGCGGACCGCCCGCCCGCCATGAACGCCCCGGCCATCATCGGCGAGGCCACGGTGTCCGGCCGGTACAGCTCCAGCCGCAGCCGCAGCACCCCGGACACGTCCACGTCCACCGAGCCCGGCTTGCCGAGCGTGGCCTCCACCTCCGGTCCCGGCGACCGGTCCAGGTAGACCCGGAAGTACCCGACCTGGTCGGCCTCGGCGGCGTCGTCCAGCACCCCCACCACGGACGTCAGCCGCCGGTACCGCTTCCCGAGGTCGAACTCCACGTACCCCTTCGCGTCCGCGCTGAACAACGACGGCCGCAGCACCACGCTGTCCCCGTGGTGCGTGCCGTCGATCCGCGCGCCACCCGGCCGCACGTCCGTGCTGCGGCTCAACCACGGCAACGCGGTCAGCAACTCGGTCCGTTCACGCGTCTCGGCCGGGGCCTTGGGCATGCGGGGGTTCGAGATCCGGTACTCGCCGCGCGGCGGGATCGGGTACTGGCCGTGCCCGCTGATCGCGGCCAGCAGCGACGCGACCCCGTGGTGGCTGATCTCGTCGACCAGGAAGTGCGTGGTGGAGTGGGCGTTGAGGAACACCGGGATCTCGTCCACCGACCGCCCCGGCAGCACCACGGGCAGGATCCGCGCGGTCTCGCGCCGCAGGTTCCGGGTCAGGTTGTCCCGCAGGATCGCCGCCTCGAACTGCGACCCCCGCCCGACGTCCGGCGGCGCGCCCCCGTCGGCCCGCCGCTTGTACTCGGGCGACGCGATCACCAGGATGAAGTCCGCCTCGGTGAGGTGCTCGACCGCCCACGCCGACCAGTCCCGCCGGTGATCGTCGTACCACTGGTCCAGGTGCACGTCCAAGCCGACCTCGGACCGCAGGAACGTCGAGAACTCCCGCACCCGGTCCTTGTGCTCCTCGGAGTCGTGCGAGTACGTGACGAAGATCCGCGGCGCCTTCTCCTGCTTCACCGGACCTCCCGGCGAAACGCGGCGACCAGCCGAGCGGCGAGTTCCTCGGCGACCTCGGACACCGCGCGGCGCAAATGCTCGGCGGTGAACGACTCCTCGGGCTCGACGCGGAGGTGCGGCGGGTAGAACGAGTGGATCACGCTGGTGTTCGAGGTCAGGTCCGCACGGGTGCCGATGGTCACCAGGTGGACCGGTTCGAGGCCGACCGCGGGCGCGAACCGGTGTGGGGCGGGCACGTCCAGGTCGAGGAGCGCGACCAGCAGGTCCGCCAGCCGTTCCTCCACGTCGTCGGGGGTCAACTGGATTCCGCCTTGCCCGTGGGGCAGTGCCGTCCACGCGGAGCGCTGACCGGTGCGCCGCACCAGGATCCCGGACGACTTCCGCAGGGTGTTGGCGGTGACGACCCACGCGCCCTGGTCCGACGAGTCGACGACCAGCTGTTCCGCGCCGCCGAAGAGACCGTGCTCCCGACCGTGCCCGGCCAGGTCGTCGGCCAGCGGGGCGAGGCGGCGGACCGGGAGTCGTTCGACACCGCCCACCGGGACCAGGTGCACCTCCAGCGTCGGCGTCTGGGGCCTGCCGCTCAGGTCGCTCCGCCACGACACCGCGAGCGGCTCGCTCAGCGTGAGCGCGCCGGAACCACCGGCGGGCAACCTCCGCGGCGGACCGGGATAGGGCTTGGTCAGCCTGGGTTGGCCGGTGATCACCCGGTACAGGTCTTCGACGCCCCGCTCGCTGATCTCCTCGACCTTGTAGTGGTCGGCCACGTTCGGCTGGAGGAAGAACGGGATCTCCTCGACCCCGTGTCCTGGAAGGAGGACCGGCAGCAGCTTCGGCAGCCAGGTGTCGCGGTCGCCGTGCAGGAGGTCGCGCAGGACCGACGCCTCCGAACGGACGCCGCGGTTCACCGTCGTCGAGCCGAGGCCATCGCCTGGAGCCTTGTAGTCCGGCGACACCACCACGATCACGTAGTCGGCCGTGGTCATCCCCTCGATGGCCCACGTCGACCAGTCCCGCCGTCGGTCCGCGGCCCACTGGTCGAGTTCGGTGTCGACCCCCGACTGCTGGAGCAGCGTCGCCAGCTTGAGCACGTCGGCCTTGTGCTGCTCGGAGTCGTGTGCGTAGGTCACGAACGCCCTGGGTCGCATCGCCAACTCCTCGGTGCGGTGGTGAAGCGCCCAACGTACAACGGTTTCCGAAGTGTTCCCGGCCACCGCGACGGCCTGGTCACGGCATGGCCGGCTTCTGTCCTTGATCTGTCACCGCCGGGCGACCTCGGTGCCGGACAGCCGGTCGTGCAACGCCCGCCGTGTCGGCCCCATCGCGAGCAGCAGGCCCACCACCGACGCGCCGAACACCACCGGCACGGCGATTCCGGTGGGGGAGCCCAGCAGTGAGGCCGTCCACGCCCAGCACACCGCGATGCCCGGCAACCCGAACAGCACGCCGGTCCGGAGGAAGCAGCGGCCGAGGCCGGGGGCGTCGCCGTCGCGCACGACGGCGATGCCGAACAGGGCCTTTCCCAGTGTGCGGCGGAAAAACGCGTGGGCCAGCCAGTCGTAGAGGCACAGCACCGCGAGGGTCACCGCGGTGATCACCAGCAGCACCAACGACACCGCGTTCACGGCGATCGTCGTGACCTGGTCGGCGGCGTCCTTGAGGCCCGCGAAGTCGGCGGCCGCGACGGCTCCGGTGGCGACCTTCCCCGCTTGGTGCACCAGGAGCTTCTCCACGACCGGCACCGCCATCCACGCGAGCACCAGCGCGGGCAGGAACGCGATCAGGTGGTCGACGGCGCGGGCTCCGACGCGCCGCCACCGGCTTGGTCTGTCCGAGTACGGCATCGCGGCGTCCTCTGGGGATCGAAGGCGGATGCCCGGTGGATCGGGGACCGGCGAGGAGCTCGTTACGGGAGCCCACAGGAGAACACCCGATCAGCGGACAGGCCGTAACGCGCTCCCGGAGGGGCCCGATAGCCACGGCCCGCCGGCGAGGGGGTTGTGCCTGCGACGATGGAAGGATAATACTTATGATTATGACCTCCGCTCCCGCACCCCGCTCCTCGCCGGTCGACCGCGGCGAGCTGCGGCGGGCGCTGTCCTGCTTCCTCACCGGTGTCACGGTCGTGACGACCACCGACGGCGACGGCGTGCCGCGGGGGATCACGGCGAACTCGTTCACGTCCGTCTCGCTCGACCCGCCGCTCGTCCTGGTCTGCGTGGACCGGTCCGCGGCCAGCTACCAGGCGTTCTCCGAGTCCACGGGCTTCGCGGTGCACATCCTGGCGGCGGACCAGCGGGAGCTGGCGGCGACGTTCGCGACGAAGTCGCCGGACAAGTTCGCCGGCCTCGACTGCCGGACCGGGCTGGGTGGCGCGCCGATCCTGCCGAGGGCCGCGGCGTGGCTGGACTGCGAGACCGAGCGCCGGGTCGTCGTCGGGGACCACGTGCTGGTCATCGGCGAGGTCCGGGACTTCTCGATGGCCGTGCACCGGCCGCTCGGCTACCACCAGGGCCAGTACGTGTCGCTGATGCCGGAGCAGCAGATGCTGGCGGACCACGCGAGGTCCGTGGAGGCGCTGTGGATCGCCGAGACCCGTGACGGGCAGGTCGTGCTGGAGCGCAGCGGAGCCGGGTGGGGCGTGCCCCGCGTCGCGCTCGCGGGCGAGCAGCTCGACGACGCCTCGCTGTCACGGGCCGCGTCCGCGTCGCTCGGCGTGGCCGCCGAGGTCGCGTTCCTCTACTCGGTGTACGACGACGAGGCCCTCGTGCTCGCCTACCGGCTGCGGGTCGACTGCCGGGGCGAGCGGTTCTCCGGTTCCCTCCAGAGCTTTCCCGCCCAGGACCTGCCCTGGGAGCTGATCGGTGACGCGTCGGTCCGCACGATGCTGCGGCGCTACGCCACCGAACGCCAGGGCGAGGACTTCGGGCTCTACGCGGGCAGCGCCGAGCGCGGCCGCGTCGTCCGGGTCACGGCCTGAGCACCCCCATCCCCACGAGCGGAGGACCGCCATGAAGTTCGCCTTGTCGACCGAGATGCACCGCGAGTCGCCGGACACGCCGATGGAGCGGGTGCTGGCCAACTCGCTGGAGGTCGTCCGGCTCGCGGACCGCGGCGGCTTCCACTCGGTGTTCACCGGGGAGCACCACGGGATCGAGCTGTCGATCGCGCCGAACCCGTTCACCCAGCTCGCCGTGTGGGCCCGCGAGACCGAGCGGATCCGGCTCGGCAGCGCCGTCGTGTGCGCGCCCTACTGGCACCCGATGCGCCTGGCGGGCGAGGTCGGCCTGGTGGACCTGCTCTCCGGCGGTCGCGTCGAGGTCGGCATCGGCCGCGGCGCGTACACCTACGAGTTCGAGCGGATGGCGCCCGGCGTCGACCCGGCGCACGGCCGGGAGGCGCTGGCCGAGCTGGTGCCCGCGCTGAAAGGCCTGTGGGGCGGGGACTACGCGCACGACGGCGCGTTCTGGAAGTTCCCCGCCGCCACCGCCGTGCCGCGGCCCGTGCAGACGCCGCACCCGCCGATCTGGATCTCCGCGCGGCACCCCGACGTGTTCCGCTTCGCGGTCGAGAACGAGTGCGACATCATGGCCACGCCGCTGCACCTGCCGTTCGCCGAGGTCGAGTCGCTCAAGGAGCGGCTGGACACCGCCGTGGCCGAGGCGGGCGGCGGGTTCCGGCCGAAGCTGATGATGCTGCGCAACGCCGCGGTCTACGAGGACGCCGCGAGCGCCCGCGAGGTCGCCGGGCACCTGAAGACGCACATGCGGTACTTCGACACGCTGTTCCGCAACACCGGCGGGGTGCGCGGCGGGTTCGTCGACCTCGCCGACCTGGAGGTGTTGGCGGGCAAGGAGAACTACGACGACGACGCGCTCGTGGACAACCACGTGTTCGGCACGCCCGAGCAGGTGGTGGAGAAGCTGAAGCGGTACGAGGCCGCGGGCGTCGACACCTTCATGTACGGCGCGAGCTGGGGCCTCCCGCACGAGCAGGAGATGCGGTCCCTCGAACTGTTCGCCACCGAGGTCATGCCCGCGTTCGCGGAGCAGCCGGTCGCCGCGGTGGGCGGCCGGTGAGGTACGTCGTCGACGGCGACTCGGACCACGACGAGGTGGTGGTCCTGGTGCACGGCGTCGGGTCCGACCTCACCGCGTGGGACCGGATCGCCGCCGAACTGGCGCACCGGGCCGTCGTCGTCCGCTACGACCTGCCCGGCCACGGCCGGTCCACGCCCCGGAAGTCCACTGTGGACGACCTGGTCGAGGACCACGTCGAACTGCTGCGCCACCTGGCCGTCCCGAGGGCGCACCTGGTCGGGTTCTCGCTCGGCGGGCTGGTCGCGCAGGCCGTGGCGCTCGCCCACCCCGAGGTGGTCGACCGGCTCGTGCTGATCGGCACGGTCGCCGGTCGGACGCCCGCCGAGCGCGAGCGCGTGCTGGCCCGACTGGAGGGCGTGCGGCGGGACGGTCCGGGCGCGGGCGACGCGAGCCGCTGGTTCACCGACGACTTCCGCCGCCGGGAGCCGGACGCGGTGGCCCGCAACCTGAAGCGGACGGCCGAGACCGACCCCGAGTCCTACCTCTCGGCGTACACCGTGCTGGCCACCACGGACTTCGCGGACCGGCTCCCGCTGATCTCCGCGCCCACCCTGGCCATGACCGGCTCCGACGACGTCGGCTCCCCGCCGCACATGGCCGAGCTGATCGCGGCACGCGTCCAGGACGGGCGGCACCTGGTGCTGGACGGGTACAAGCACGGCGTGCTCGACGAAGCTCCCCTGGTGATCGCCGGGGAGACGGCGAAGTTCCTGTTCGAAGGAGAAGACCGGTGACGTCCGATGGCATGGCGGTCCGCCGTGAAGTGCTCGGCGCGGCCTACGTCGACCGCGCGGTGTCGCGCACCGACCCGGTGAGCGCCGAGTTCCAGCCCTACGTCACGGAGGCGTGCTGGGGCGAGATCTGGACCGACGACCGGCTGCCGCGCCGGGAGCGCAGCCTGCTCGTGCTCGGCATGACCGCCGCGCTCGGCCGGATGGCTGAGTTCGAGGCGCACACCCTCGGCGCGCTCCGCAACGGGGTCACGGTCGACGAGCTGATCGCGGTCCTCAAGCAGATCGCCGTCTACTGCGGCGTTCCCGCGGGCGTGGCGGCCTCCGCCGCGCTCCGGGCGGTGCTGGAGCGCACCGCCAACGGCACCGAACTCGGCGACTGACCCTCCACTAAGGACACACCATGCGCCTGCGCGACCACATCGCCCTCGACGCGACGACCCTGACCCACGTGCCGTGGCGGATGTCCATCGGCGGCGAGCGGGTCGCCGCGGCCGAGTCCTTCGAGGTCCACGACCCCGGCACCGGCGAGGTCATCGCCCACGTGCCCGCGGGCGGCGCGGCCGAGGTGGACCACGCCGTCCGCACCGCCCGCGAGGCGTTCGACACCGGCGTGTGGACGAACATCCCCGCCACGGAACGCGCCCGGATCCTGTTCCGCGCGGCCGATCTCGTCGAGCGGCACGCCCGCGTGCTGGCCCGCGTCGAGACCCTCAACCAGGGCATGCCCTACCGCAACGCGCTCACCGGCACGATCCCGGACATCGCCGAGTGCTTCCGGTACTACGGCGGCTGGGTTGACAAGCGGTCCGGCCGGTCGATGTCGTTGTCCGACAACGGCCGCGAGGTGCACGCGTACACGCTGCGCGACCCGATCGGCGTCGTCGGCCTGATCACGCCGTGGAACGCGCCGCTGCTGATGGCGTCGTGGAAGCTCGCCCCGGCGCTGGCCGCGGGCTGCGCGTGCGTGCTCAAGCCCGCCGAGGAGACGCCGCTGTCGGCGTTGCTGCTGGTCGAGATCCTGCACGAGGCCGGTGTCCCGGCCGGGGTGCTGAACGTCGTCACCGGCCTCGGCCACACCGCGGGCGCGGCGCTGACCGCGCACCCGGACGTGGACAAGGTCGCGTTCACCGGGTCGACCGAGGTGGGCAAGGCGATCGTGCGCGCCGCGACCGGCAACCTCAAGAAGGTCTCCCTGGAACTGGGCGGGAAGTCGCCGGTGCTGGTGTTCGACGACGCCGACCCCGACGCCGCGATCACCGGCGCGGCCAAGGCGATCTTCAGCAACGCGGGCCAGATCTGCACCGCCGGCTCCCGCCTCTACGTGCACGAGAAGCTCTACGAGCAGGTCGTCGAAGGCGTTGCCGCGCAGGCGAAGCGGATCGTGCTCGGCCACGGGTTCGACCCGGCGTCGCAGATGGGACCGCTGATCTCGGCCGCACAGCACCGCCGGGTGCTCGACTACGTCGACGAGGGGATCGACGGCGGGGCGCGCGGCCGCGGGGGAGAGGTGTCGCCGGAGCGCGGCTACTTCGTCCGGCCGACCGTGCTCACCGACGTGACCCCGGAGATGAGCGTGGTGCGCGAGGAGGTCTTCGGGCCAGTCGTCGTCGCGATGCCGTTCACCGACACCGACGAGGCCGTGGCGCTGGCCAACGACAGCGAGTACGGCCTGGCCGCCAGCGTGTGGACCCGCGACGTCGGCAGGGCGCACTCGGTCGCCCGGCGGCTGCGGGCCGGCCGCGTGGGGATCAACGTGCACGGCCTGTCCCACATCGCGATGCCCACCGGCGGCTACAAGCAGTCCGGCTGGGGCCGCGAACTCGGGCCCGAGGGGCTGGAGAACTTCCTGGAGACGAAGTCCGTGTTCACCCTGCTGTAGGGGTCAGGTCGTCGCCGAGGCGCGACTTGACCTCGCGGAACAACGTCTTGCCGTAGTCCACGTACGCCGGGCTCTCGGCGTAGCGGAAGTGGTCTCGCACCGCGGTCCGCGCGGCCTCCGGGTCGCCGCTCTCCAACGCCTCCACGATCCGGTCGTGCGAGCCGAGACCCCACTGCTCGGCGCTGTCGGGGTTCGGCGGGATGGAGCTGACGATGATCAGTTCCTGGAGCGGTTCGATGATCAGCTCCAGCGCGGGCAGCCGCAGGGCCTTGATGATCGACAGGTGGAACAGCAGGTGCTCGCGGTGCGCCACCGGCCAGTCGCGCGCCTTGACCGCGTCCTCGAAGGCCACCAGGTGCCCGCGCATCTGCCGCCACGCGTCCTCGTCGCCGACCCGCGCCGCCTCGGCGGCCAGCGAGGACTCCAGCGAGATCCGCGCGTCCAGCACCTGCCCGATCGTGAGGTCCGACCGTTCCATCCGGACGGTCAGCGCGCTCGTCACGGCGTCGTCGCGGGGGATGGACACGAAGATGCCATGGCCCTGGCGGACCTCCACCAGTCCCAACGACTGCAACGTCCGCAGCGCGTCCCTGGTGACGCTGCGGGAGACGCCCAGCGATTCCGACAGCGCCTCCGCCGTGGGCAGCCTGCTGCCCGGCTCGTACTCGTTGTGGATGATCGCCCGCCGGAGCGTTTCCACTACCTGGTCGCTGAGCCTGCCCACGGATTCCCCTCACCGGATGGCTGTGCGCGGCGGAGGCGGACAGCCTCACCGCGCTGATCGTATCGACGCCGCCACGACCCGCTGTCGTGGCTCACCGCACGTGGTCGTCCTCCGGTCACCGTCTCACCGAACGTGACGACCTTGGCTACTTCTGGTCATCAGGGCTGATTACGGGCTTGTTTCGGTCGTTGTTCGTGCTGGAACGAGGTGGGTGCCCATGTTAGCGTAAGGGTATTACTTATCATCCTTGACCGCGTTCGAGCCCTCCCCGACGCCGGTCACGCTCGCCGTCCGCGAGCCGATCCACGCAGGTGCGTTTCTCCTCCTCTTCGCTCTTCGCCACGCATGAAGGTGGGAAATCGAGTCATGAGAGCACGAATCCGCAGAAGCGTCGTCCTGGTCGCCGCGGTGGCGCTGGGTGTCACCGGGTGCACCGACGCGAGCAAGAGCGACACCGGCGGCACGGCCGCGCCCGCGTCGGGGCAGCCCAGTTCGGAACTGGTGCTCCCGCAGGTGGACCCGGCCGTCGCCGCGCTGTTCCCCGACGCCGTGAAGGCCGCGGGGGAGATCCAGCTCGCCGCCGACCCGAGTTACCCGCCGAGCACGTTCAAGGACGACAGCGGCAAGATCGTCGGCATCGGGCCGGACCTCGCCGCCGCCGTCACCGCCAAGGCGGGGCTGAAGATCAAATGGGTCGAGGTGCCGTTCGACGGGATGCTGGGCGGCTTGCAGGCCAAGCGGTTCGCCGCGAGCTGGGCGGGCTGGTCGATCACCGCGGAGCGCCTCCAGATCCTCAACTTCGTCACCTTCCTCAAGGGCGGCACGTCCGTGCTGGTGAAGTCGGGCAACCCCACCGGGGTCAAGGCGGTCGAGGACCTCTGCGGCAAGAACGTGGCCGTGCAGACCGGCACCACGCAGGCCCAGCAGGTGCTCGACGAGTTGCAGAAGAAGTGCGCGGCCGCGGGCAAGGCGAAGATCACCGACGTGCAGCTGCCGCAGCAGACGAACGTGAACCAGGCCGTGGCCACCGGTCGCGCGGAGGCGCTGCTGGCCGACAACTCGCTCACCGCCTACCAGGCCAAGATCCAGCCCGGCGTGTTCGAGGCCGTGCCGAGCATCCTGATCCAGCCGGTCGACGTCGGCGTCGCGATCCCCAAGTCCGACACCCAGCTCACCGACGCGCTCGCGGCCGCGTTCAACGCCATCATCGCCGACGGCACCTACGGGAAGGTGCTGGCGCGCTGGGAGATCACCAACGCGGCGGTGGCCAGGTCCGAGATCAACCCGGCGGCGTCGTGAGCGACGTCCGGACGCGGGTGGACCTCGCGGAGCTGACCGCCATCACCGACACCCGGCCGGTGCGGCGGCGCAAACCCGGCCAGGTCGTGCTGGTGGCGGTGATCCTGGTGCTCGCCGCCGGCGGGGTCGCCACGCTGGTGGTGAACCCCAACTTCGACTGGCCCACGGTCGGCAAGTACCTGTTCGACGTGAGCGTGTGGCGGGGCATCGCCGTGACGCTGGAACTGACCCTGTACGCCATGGTGATCGGCATCGTGCTCGGCGTGGTGCTGGCCGTGCTGCGGCAGTCGGAGAACCCGGTCGCCCGGCTCACCGCCGGGGCTTACATCTGGTTCTTCCGCGGCACGCCGGTGCTGGTGCAGGTGTTGTTCTGGGGTTTCGCCGCCTCGCTGTTCCCGCGGATCGGCCTGGGCGTCCCCGGCGGCGACTTCCTGTTCTCCTTCGACACCAACACGGTCATCCCGATCTTCGCCGCCGCGATGCTCGGCCTCGGCCTCAACGAGGCCGCCTACATGGCGGAGATCGTCCGCGGCGGGCTGCTCAGCGTGCCGCGCGGGCAGACCGAGGCGGCGGGCGTGCTGGGGCTGAACAAGATGTCGACGCTGCGGTTCGTCGTGCTGCCGCAGGCGATGCGGGTCATCATCCCGCCCGTCGGCAACCAGGTCATCTCGATGCTGAAGATGACGTCCGTCGTGCTGGTCATCGGCGTGCGCGACCTGCTCGGCTCGGTGACCGAGATCTACTCCCGCAACTACCGCCAGATCGCGCTGCTGCTGGTGGCGTGCATCTGGTACCTGGCCATGACGACCGTGCTCAGCTTCCTGCAAGCGCGGCTGGAGAAGCGGTTCGGGCGCAGTCTGAGTCCACTGAGGAGCGTCCGTGAAGGCTGACAGCGGTGGCCCGGTCGTCGTGGCCAGGGACGTGCACAAGTCGTTCGGCCCCATCGAGGTGCTCAAGGGCGTGGACCTCGAGGTCCACCGCGGCGAGGTCGTGTGCCTGCTCGGCGCGTCGGGCTCGGGCAAGTCCACGTTCCTGCGCTGCGTCAACTACCTGGAGCGGGTCGACCGCGGGTTCATCCTGGTGGACGGGCAGCTCATCGGCGGCGACGTGGTGAACGGGCGCATCCACGAGGCCCACCCGACCGTCGTGGCCGAGCGGCGGGCCCGGATCGGCATGGTGTTCCAGCAGTTCAACCTGTTCGGGCACATGACCGCGCTGGAGAACGTGGTGCTGGCCCCGATGAAGGTGAAGAAGGAGACCAGGGCCGTCGCCGAGGCGCGGGCGCACAAGCTGCTGGACCGGGTCGGGCTGGTGGACCGGAAGAACCAGTACCCGGCCCAGCTCTCCGGCGGTCAGCAGCAACGCGTCGCCATCGCCCGCGCGCTGGCGATGGAACCCGCGCTGATGCTGTTCGACGAGCCGACGTCCGCACTGGACCCGGAACTCGTGGGCGAGGTGCTGGACGTGATGCGCGACCTGGCCGCGTCGGGGATGACGATGGTGGTCGTCACCCACGAGATGGGGTTCGCGCGGGAGGTCGCCAGCAGCGCCGTGTTCCTGCACGAGGGCTGCGTCGTGGAGCAGGGCGACCCCCGCCAGGTGATCACGGCTCCCCGGCACGAGCGCACCAGGGCGTTCCTGTCGAAGGTCCTGTAGTGCACGGCCGGGTGGCGGCCCGCGTGCGGGAGCTGGCTCCCGCGCTGGTCGCGTTGAGCCGCCGCGTGCACGCGGCCGCCGAGATCGGCTTCACCGAACGGCTCTCGGTGGCGGCGGTGGCGGAAACCCTGGCGGCGCAAGGCATCGAGGCGCGTGTCGGCGTCCACGGGCTGGAGACCGCGCTGGAAGCCCGGATCGGCACCGGCGGCCCGCGGGTGGGCCTGCTCGCCGAGTACGACGCGCTGCCGGACATCGGCCACGGCTGCGGGCACAACGTCATCTGCGCCACGGCCGTCGGCGCGTTCCTCGGTCTCGCCGAGGTCGTCGGCGAGACCGGGGGCACGGTCGTGCTGCTCGGCACCCCGGCCGAGGAGAACGGCTCCGGCAAGGAGGTCATGGCGAGGCGGGGCGCTTTCGACGACCTCAACGCCGTGCTGATGCTGCACCCCGGCGCGGGGGAGACGGTCGCCGACGCGTCCGCGCTCGGCCTGCGGTCGGTGGAGGTGACCTACCACGGGGTCGCGGCGCACGCGTCGGCGTTCCCCGAGGCGGGCCGCAACGCGCTGGACGCCGTCGTGGCGGCCTACCAGGGGATCGCCATGCTGCGGCAGCACATCTCGCCGAACGACCGGGTGCACGGGATCATCACCGACGGCGGGCAGGCCGCGAACGTCGTGCCGCTGCGGGCGAGCGCCCGGTTCCTGCTGCGCTCGCCGGACGTGACGCGGCTGGTCGGGTTGAGCCGCCGCGTGCACGCGGTCCTCGAAGGCGCGGCGCTGATCACCGAGACCCGCCTGGACGCCCGCTGGGACCAGGTGCCGCCGTGCCTGCCGGTGCGGAGCAACTCCGCGCTGGCCAACCGGTTCGGCGCGTACCTCGGCGTCCCGCCGGGCGCGGGCGGCACGCTGCTCGGCTCGACCGACCTCGGCAACGTGAGCCTGCGCGTGCCGTCCATCCACCCGATGGTCGCCATCGCGCCGGAGGGGACCGTCCTGCACACGGCCGAGTTCGCCGCCCACGCCGAGTCGGCGCGGGCGGACGGCGTGGTCGTGGACGGAGCGTTGGCGCTCGCGCGCACGGCGTTCGACTTCCTCACCGACCCGGACCTGCGCCGGGCCGTGCGGGCCGAGTTCGAGGCCGCCGGGGGACGGCTGGACGTGGAGGCGCTGATGGCGCCGCCGGTGTCCCGCGCGACGAGCTGAGCCGCCGCGCGGGAACCGCGGTCAGTGCAGCAGGTCCAGCGCGGCGGCGACCACGCTGTCCGTGTCGATGCCGTGGTACCGGTAGACGTCGGCGAGGTCGCCGGACTGGCCGAAACCGCTGACGCCCAACGGGATCGAGGGCACGCGGCGGATCGTGGCCAGGAACGCCAGCGTGTGCGGGTGGCCGTCCAGGACTGTCACCAGCGGCGTGGCGCGGTCGGCCGGGAACACCTGGTCGAGGATCCAGCTCGGCCCCTCGGCGCGGCCGAGCCTGGCCTGGTTCGCGGCGAACAGCAGGCCGGGGCTGGTGACGCAGACGACGTCCGCGCCGACGCCCTGCTCGGCCAACCGGTCCGCGGCGGCCAGCGCCTCGGGCACCATGGCGCCCATCGTGGCGATGGTGACCTTCGGGTTCTCGTGGCGCCGCAACGGGTACGCGCCCGCGACCACCTGCCTGCGCCTGCGTTCCCGCGCGGCGGGATCGGTCGGCACGGCCGCCAACGTCTGGTCCACCGGCCGGGTCGACAGCCGCAGGTACGCCGAGTGCCCGTCCGGCTTGCCCAGCGCCGCCAGGGAGGCCAGCAGGGTCCACTCGGTGTCGATCGCGAACGCGGGCTCGTAGCTCACGCACCCCGGCTGCTCCAGGCCGATGGACGGCGTGGTGATCGACTGGTGCGCGCCGCCCTCGGGCGCGAGCGTGACACCGGACGGCGTGCCGATCAGGATCGACTGGCCGCCCGCGTACATGCCGAACGACCACGGCTCCAGCGCGCGCTGCACGAACGGGTCGTAGAGCACGCCGATGGGCAGCAACGGCTGGCCCCAGCGGCTCCAGGTCGCGCCCAGCTCGCCGATCAGGCCGACCAGGTTCGTCTCCGCGATGCCGAGTTCGACGTGCTGGCCGGTCGGCTTCTCCCGCCAGTGCAGGATCGTCTCGCCGTCGTCGGCGAACCAGTCCGGCCGCTCGGTCGCCGCCCACACCCCGACCTTGTTGACCCAGCCGCCGAGGTTCGTGCTGGAGCTGACGTCCGGGCACACCGTGACGATCCGGCCCGCCACCTCCGGCGCGGCCCTGGTCAGGTCCAGCAGCGTGCGGCCGAGGGCCTGCTGCGTGGTGCCCGTCCCGGCGGGCGTGCGGCCGATGTCCGTCGGCACGGGGAACGCCGGGGCCTGCGGGAAGTCCTGCCGCCGCAACCTCTTCGCGGCCTCGGCGCACAGCATCGCCGCCGCGCTGTCCGGCGCGAACGTCGCCCACGGCGCGTCCACGTCGGTGCCGAGCGCGTCGGCCAGCTCGGCGTACTGCTCGGCCGTGAGCAGCGCGGAGTGGTTCTGCGGGTGGCCCGCGGTCGGCAGGCCGTGACCCTTGATCGTGTACGCCAGCACGACCGTCGGACGGGTGTCGTCGATCGCCGAGTACGCCTCGTCCAGCGCCTCCAGGTCGTGCCCGCCGAGGTTGCGGATCGCCGCGACCAGCGTGGTGTCGTCCAGGTCGGCGATCAGCGCCGCGATGGACTCGCTGCCCGATGGCAGCCGTCGTCGCAGCTCGTCGGCGTCGCAGCGGATCAGCCGCTGGTACTCGGGGTTCGGCATGGTGTCGATGCGGTCGCGCAGGTCCGCGCCGCCAGGCCGCTCGAACAGCTCCGTCAGCAGCCTGCCGTACTTCAGCGTGATCACCTGCCAGCCCGCGGCGGTGAACATGCCCTGCAACCGGTGCGCCACGAGGTTCGGCACGACCCGGTCCAACGACTGCCGGTTCACGTCCACGATCCACACGACCTCGCCCAGTTCGGCGATCTGCGGGTCCAGGATCGCCTCCCAGCACGCGCCCTCGTCGAGCTCGGCGTCGCCCAGCAGCGAGTACTGCCTGCCCGTGCCCACGCCGGGGGCCCGGCTCGCCAGGTACCGGCGGGCCAGCGCGCCCCAGATCGGCGCGGTGGCCCCGATCCCGACGGACCCGGTCGCGTAGTCCACCGGGTCGGGGTCTTTGGCGCGGCTCGGGTAGCTCTGCAACCCGCCGAACTCGCGCAGCGTCGTCAGGTACCGCTCGTCCAGCTCGCCGAGCAGGTAGTTGATCGCGTGCAGCACGGGGGAGGCGTGCGGCTTCACCGACACGCGGTCGTCCGGGCCGAGGTGGCGGAACCACAGCGACGTCATGATCGACGCGATGGACGCCGACGACGCCTGGTGGCCGCCGACCTTCAGCCCGGACACCGAGGGCCGGACCCGGTTGGCGTGGTGCACGATCGCGGTGGAGAGCCACAGCACCCTGCGTTCGATCTCGGCGAGCGTGGTGTCCACAGAGGACTGGACGGGCACGGTGGGTTCCTTCCGGCGGCGGTGGCGGTCAGGGCTCGACGGTACCGTCGAGCGCGCGTTCCACGTCGGTGATCAACGTCTCGGCGTCCTCGACGCCGCAGGAGAACCGCAGCATCCCCGGTTCGATCCGGTTGGCCGCCAGCTCCTCCTCGCTCAGCGAGAAGTGCGAGGAGTTGAAGGGCGCGCTGACCAGCGTTTCCACGCCGCCGAGGCTGGTCGCCTCGGACGCGATGGTCAGCCGCCGCATCACGGCGAGCGCGCGCGGGTTGCCGCCGCGCACGGTGAACGCCACCATCGCGCCGCCGCGACCCGGCCGCATCAGCTTCTCGGCCGTCTCCCGCCAGGCGTAGCCGGGCAGGCCGGGGTAGCGCACCGACGTGACCTCGGGGTGCTGCTCGAGCCGTTTCGCGAGCGCCAGCGCGGTCTCGCTCGCGCGGGCCAGCCGCACGTCGAACGTCTGCAACCCGCGCCACACCAGGTAGGCCGCGTGCGGGTCGAGGCAGCCGCCGAACGTGATCATCCGGCGCTGGATCTCGGTGGTCGTCTCCCGGTCGCTCACGACGACGCCCGCGATCACGTCCGAGTGGCCGCTGAGGAACTTCGTCGCCGAGTGCACGACGACGTCCGCGCCGACCGCCAGCGGGTTGACCGTGTACGGCGTCGCGAACGTGCTGTCCACCACGAGCTTCGCGCCCGCCGCGTGGGCCAGCTCGGCGATCGCGGCGAGGTCGGTCAGGTCCAGCTGCGGGTTGGACAGCGCCTCGGCGTAGACCACGGCGGTCGGCGCCTCGGCGATGGCGGCGGCCCACGCGTCCAGGTCCACGGCGTCGACCATCGTCACGGCGATGCCGAGCGCGGGCAGGTCGCGCACCAGCAGGTCGCGGGTGTCGCCGTAGACCTGGCGGGCGGCCACGACCCGCCGCCGGTCGCCCTGGAGCAGCGTCAGCAGCGTGGTCGCGATGGCGGCCATGCCGGACGACGTCATCATCGCCGCCTCCGCGCCCTCCAGCTCGGCGATCTCGGCCGCGGCGGCGTCCACGGTCGGGTTGGCGAAGCGGCTGTACCAGTGCTCGGTGAGGCCGCCGCCCTCCTGGATGTCCTTGTAGGCGATGTCGTCGAGGTAGAACGTGGCGGACTGGTAGATGGGCGGGACGACCGGCCGGGTGCGGGCGACGTAGTCCGCGGCCTTCGCGGCCCGGCCACTGGGTGGGGTGGAGGCGCTCATGAGGATGAACCTACGGCGGATCCAGGCACGCTTGGCATCGTTTCCGCTGGCGGGAAGCCTGGTGCGCGACACATAATCCAGCCGTGGACGCCATCGACAAAGTTATCCTCGGAGAGCTCGTGCGGGACGGCCGCCTGAGCTTCCGCGACCTGGCCGCACGGGTCCGCCTCAGCCCCACGGCGACGGCCGAACGCGTCCGCAGGCTGACCGAGTCCGGCGTCATCAGCGGCTTCCGCGCCGAGGTCGACCTGGCCGCACTGGGCCGCCCCCTGCGCGCCTACATCGACGTCCGCCTCCGCCCCGGCCCGGACCACGCCGACCTCGAAGCCGCCCTCCTCACCCTCCCGGCCGTGCTGGAGTGCGTCCACGTCACCGGCCGCTGGGACTACACCCTCACGGTGGCCTGCCGAGACGTCGTGGAACTGGACGAACTGGTCATGGCCCTGCCCCGCGCCTACGGCTCGGTGGAAACCGACACCCGCCTCCTCCTGCGCACCGTGGAGGGCTCGGGCGCCCCGTCCATCAGCGCCCTGCTGGCCTGAGGTCCTCAGCCGAGGTCCGGGTTGTCCTTGAGCAGCCGATCCACCAGCGATGCGACCTCGTTCTCCCCAAAACCGTGCGGCAGGTGCAGGAACTGCGAATTGGACAGGAAGCGCAACGCCTCCGGCAGGTCGTCGGCTCGCAACCGCATCCTCGTCCCCACGATGATCGGGACGACGAGCGCTCCACGGCCGCGCGCTTCCAGGACCTCGCGACGCACCCAGTCCTGCACGTCGTCGAGCAGGAGGTTGCCCGCGCGGTCCTTGGTCCACTCCCACGACCGACCGACGACGGCCAGCAGTGCCTTGCAGCCGCGCACCGCGGGGAGCAGGACGTCCTCGAAGTTCGCGGTGCCCACCGGGATCGACACCCCGGCGCGGAAGACCTGGCGTTCCCCGAACCTGCGGCTCAGCTCGTTGTGCAGCATGCGCGAGGCGACATCGCCATCACCGGTGCGGTAGTTGACGAAGAACCTCGGGTTTGCCGGAACGGGCGTGTCGGTTCGAACGCCGTACGGCTCCAGCAGGTCGGCCAACCAGCTCGCCTGCTCGGGCGCGTCGAGCCTCCTCGGCGGGATGTCCCCGTCCTGCCGGAGCGCGACTCCGGCGTCCCGGTCGTCGAACAGGACAACGGTGTGCCTGGGCATGTCCGCCACCGACTGCCACAGGATGCCCTGCGCCCACGGCACCTGGTCGTGCAGCCAGGCTGCCCACTCGCGCGTGGCCGGGAAGGTGTCCGGCCGCGAGGTGATCAGCATGCTGTCCTGGTGGACGGCGGCGAGGTCCTGCGCCGACGTCAACCTGATCAGGGCGAGGTCTCCGGTGGTCCGCAACGTCGAGAGCGCATTGCCGAGCAGCGAGTTCCGGAGCAGCACCCGGCGCACACCAGGGGTGGCGGCGAACTCCTTGAGGAACCTCTCGGCGATCGCGGTCTCGGGCGCCATCGACGCGCAAAGGGTGCGGAAACCGGAGTCCGGAGTCGCGTCGAACCGGCCGCCTCCACCGAACACGCTCGCCTTGGGGAAGTCGAACTGCTCGGCGGGCGAGTTCGTCGGGTGCACCCGGAGGAGCACCGTGCCAGCGGGCAGCACCGTTTGCGACACCGGACCAGCCAGGGCAGCGGGAGGAGCTTCGAAGGTCACGGGTTCACCCCTGCACGGCGGCGACGGCCGCGGCGAGGAGCAGGTCGTCGGACGTGCGGCCGATCAACGCCGACGGGATCTCGTGCAGCCACACGTTGGCGCTCAGCCACCAGTCGGCCACACCCCAGGGGTCTTCCCGCGCGCCGAGCACCCTGTTGACCTGGATGACGATGGAGATCGGGGTGCCCTGGTCGTCGAACTGGAACACGGGCACGGCTCGGCTCCCGTCGTTGCGGTCGACCCCGATCAGGTCCGGGACATCGGGGTCCACTCCTCTGCCGCGCAGCACGTGCGCCGGTTCCCAGCCGTTGGCGAGCAGCCGTTCCTCGACCGTCCTCGCCGGGCCACCGAAGACGGGCAGCCGGGAGGTGAGCGCGAGGAGTGCGCTGTCCGCGTCCTGTTTTCGCGCCGATCCGAACCGGTGCCCGTCCGCGTCCAAGACCGGGTCGTCCTCCAGGTTCGCCATCAGCACCCGGATGACGCGGTTCGCGTGCTTGTTCCGCTCCTGAGGGGTCGTGGCCTCGCGCATCGCGGACACGCGGTCGCGCAACTCCTCGCGCGCCTGGTCGTCGAGCAGCGCGTACACGCGCTCCCAGTTCGCCAAGAGGGCTTCGATGATGTGGAAGACCGCCACCGTGCCCCCTCAGCTGTACGTCGATGTCCCGATCGCTCCATCCTGCCGTGAGCGGCGCGATGGGCGGGTGACAGAAGGTGGACAGTTACTCGTCAGTGCGTGTGGACTCACGACCCTTTCCCGGTGCGGTGGACAGGCCGACGAGAGGTGCTCGACGTACTCCGGTACGAGATTCACAGCGCATCTGGAAACCGATCCACCTCCTCTGCTCGGCGAGCCAGACGATGCCGTTCGTGGTGGGCCTGGATTTTCGCGGTCCGAACTGGACGAGTTCCGCTCGTACCCGGACCAGGTAATGGCCCGGCCTGTGTCCCCTACGCGGAGTTGTTGGGGCGCAACCTGCCGGCTGGACTTGGTGACGTCGACGGCGGACCGACCCGCCTCCGGTTGGCGGTGGTCAGCAAGTGGACAGTTCCGGGCCAGACCGGGCTGTTCGGGGTCGGGATCCGTAGCGTCGCCGATCGCCGGTCGACAACGAGGTGACGGATGCACGAGCACGACGACGAGATCGCTCGGCTTCGCGCCGAATTGGCCACTACCCCACCTGGCAGCGAGCGGGACTTCCGCGTCCGGCCCGAACTCGCGGTGTTGCTGCTCCGCCGCTTCGAGGACTTGGCCGAGAGGAATGAGCCAGGCTCGGCTCCCGATCCGGGGGACCTCGCCGAGATCCTCGAACACGCCCACCACATGGTCGGGTGGTTCGAGTGGGGGAGCGACACGTGGCTGGGCGTGGTGGAGCTGCGGGTGTTCGCCCACCAGTACCTCCACGAGACCTCGGCTGACCCGAACGACCTGGACGCGGCGATCGCGGGGCAGCGAGTACTGGTCCAGTGGTCGGAGGGGGTCCACGAGTTGGTGAAGTTGGCGGACCTGCTGGTCGTGCGCTACTCGTCGATGCCTGACGACGAGTGCGCGGACATGCTCGAAGCCGCGACCGTGCTCAAGGCGAAAGCAATCGAGGAGCTGTCCGCACCGGAACGGATCGAAGTGGAGTTCCGACTCGGTTTGTACCTGGTCGAACTTCTCCGTTGGGATCGCGCCTTCGGCACGCCGACCGCCGATCAGGCGACGGAGGCACTGGCCGTGCTGGCAAGGACCTTCGCGCTGCTGGACCCGGACGACCCGCGGTGCGTGGAGGTCCTGTTGGAAACGGCTCGGGCTCACGCTTCGCGTTCGGGCTTGGAGGGGGCGGACACCGAAGCGGATCAGGCGGAGGCGATCACGGTGTTCCGCAGCCTCGCGTCGACCGACACCCGCGCCGCGTTGGGCTTGGGCGCGGTGCTGGCCAAGAGGTACGAGGCGCGCGCCGACCGGGTCGACCGGGACGAGGCGATCGCCGTGTTCCAACGCCTCCACGGTCGTCCGGACCTCGAGACGACCCCGGAGGACTTGGCCTCGCTCCTCGGGGAGCTCCTGCTGGATCGGGCGAAGGAGAAGCCCCACGAGGCGGAGTCCCTCGTGCGCTACATGGAGGATGTGGTCCGCGAGGTGGGCGCGACGGATCCGGTGTTGGGCACCTTGCTCATCGACGCCTGCTTCCTGCTGCCGTCCCCTTCGGTCGCCGAGATCACGCGGGTGATCGCGCGGATGGACTCGTTGATGATCGAGTATCCGGCTGGGACGCCCGACCATCCTCCGCTGCTGCCGATGAAGGCCGCCGCGCAGGCCGCTCGAGCGCTGCGCACCTCGTCGGCCCACGACTTGGCTGCCGCAGAGAAGAGCCTTCGCGTCACGTCGAGGGATGTCCACCCGTTCGACTGGTCCCACCTGTTGTTGCTGGGGCTGCTCGGCGCAGTGGTGGTCGTGCGTCACGGTGGCGACGCCACGCGTTGGCCGAACCCGATGCGCTTGGCCCGCGACTTCCCATCGGAGCGACGGGTCGAAGTGCTGGGTCTTCTGGAGGAAAGCCGGAACGGCCAGCTCGTCGAGCACCCGGATCTGCTGTGCGCCGTCGCCCTGCTCCGCGCGGACGCCACCGAGGCGTTCGAGGGCGGGGATGTGGCGGAGCACGAGTCCTACCGCAGGAAAACGGTCCGGTTGCTGGAATCGGCGTTGGCGTCGTTGTCCGTCGGCGACGAGCTGGAGGTGGTGTTGACGCAGCAGTTGGGGAACCAGTACGCGGATCTCGGCCGTCTGCTGGAATCGGCTCCCGAGATCGACCGCGCTCTGGACCTGTTCGACGGCTTGCTCGGCCGGACCGACGCCGGGCATCCGCTCTACTCGACCACCGCCATGCTGTACGCGGTGACGGTGATGGTCGCCCGCCTGCACAGCCAGACCTCCGTGAGCGCCCAGCACGCCAAGACCGTGCTGGCTCGCGCCGGGCAGGACCTGGAACTCGACGTGTCAGCCCAGGCGATCCTCCTGCACGCCCGCGGAATGGTGGAGGCCATGGTGTGGGCGGAGAACAGCGCGGAAGGCGACCTCACCGCAGGGGTCGACCTCCTCAAGCAGGCGATGTCACTGGTACCGCTGGACGATCCGCAGCATGACAGGATCCGGTTGGACTTGGCCGCGCTGTTGGCTGACCGGTACGGCTCGTACGGCGAGTTGCACGACTTCGACGCCGCTCTCGCGCACCTCCAAGCACTGCTTCTCAGCGTCAGGGCACGGGGCGATCGGACGGTTGTGGACGAGGCCTCCGTGGTCGAGTCGATCCATCAGCTGACGTCACGGCTCCCCTCTGTCAAGTCCGACGCTCTCGGCGCGCAGCTCTCCGCCCTCAAGACCAGACTGGCCGAACTCCTTCGCCGTGTGGAGGCTGGCGAGCACGTCGACGGCTATGTGCTGGCGACGATGCACAACAGCGTTGCAGTCGCGTTGATGCGGCAGGCCCACGCCACCGACGATGCGACTGCCTTCGCGGAGGCCGTGGTCCACTTCCGTGCCGCCAGGGAAGGCATCAAGCCAGGGACCACGGCTTGGGCGAAGTTCGTCATGAGCGCGAGCGGCTCGTCGGCGATCGCCCACGCCCTCTCGGCCGACAGGACGGCCTTCGAGTCCGACGTGCGAGAACTCGCCGAGGTGTGGGGTGACCCCGGTCTGTCCGACGTCATGAGGGTGCAGGCGGCGGACACCATGATCGCCGCTTGGCTCTCCTGGCACACTCGAACCCGCGACAGCGCCGCATTGGACACAGCACTGGGCCTGTTCGACGAGGTCACCGCCTTCGGCGGAGAAGAGCACGAGCGTGGTCACACCTCAATCCTGTGCGAGGAGTTGGCCGATGCCTGCTGGCAGCGCGGAAGCCGCGACGACGTCGACCGGGCTTTGGACATGGGCTTCCAGGCGTTGCGGACGCAGGCCCGAGACGTGCTCCTGCAGGCCGCGAGCGAGCACGGTCTGCGGCAGGCCGCGGACGCCGCGAAGCGCGCGTTGGTGGTCGTGGACAGGTGTCTGGCAGCCGGACTCCCCCTGCGTGCCGTGGAAGCCGTGGAGTGGGGTCGTGGCCTGGTGTTGGCCGCCACGACCGCCACCGCCGACGTGACCACCCTGCTGCGCGAAGGCGGCCGCGACGACCTCGCCGAGGAGTGGCACCGGTCCGCGCAGAAGGACGAGGCGCCGCCTGACTCCGTTGTCGCGGTGGACTTCGCACCGGACGACCTGCGGCGTCGAGTGCTGGGCGCGCTGGCCGGCGCGACCCACGATCGGGGCTTGCTGGCCCCGCCTTCCGTGTCGGCCATCGCGACCGCGTTGTTCCGATCGGGTTCGGACGTGCTCGTCCACTTGGTGCCGGGGCGAGCACTGCTGGTCACGTCCCACAAGCGGGTGTTCGAGGTCCCGTTGCCCCTGTTGCCCGCCGAGGCTCCCGACGAGTTCGACGTGGAGGAGTTGTGCGAGTGGGCGTGGCGGGTCGTGATGGGGCCGCTGCTCACTCGGCTCCTCGAACTCGGGGTGAGTGCGGGCTTGCCTCGCTTGGTGCTGGTGCCGAGCGGGAAGCTGGGTGTCGTGCCCTGGCACGCCGCGCGCGGCGGCGACCGCGTCGCGGTGCGTGAAGCGGTGTTCTCCTACGCCGCTTCGGGAAGGCAGTTCTGCGACCTCGCTGCCAGGGCGCACCTGCCGTTGGGCTTGTCACCGGTCGTGGTCAACGATCCGACCGGTGACCTGCCCGCGGCGATGCTGGACGCGGAGTTCCTGCACTCGCGGTTGCCGGACGGTCGGTTCTACGGCGTGGAGATGGACGGTGTGCCGCACAGCGGCGACGGGACGTCGGACGACGTGCTGAAGGCCTTCGCCGACGCGTCCCTGCTGCACCTGGGCTGCCACGCCCAGAGCGGCGTCACGCTCGCACGGTCCTTCCTCCAGTTGACCTCGACGCTTTCGATCGACAGGGTGCTGGTCCAAGCCAGAGGACGGCCGGTGGACGCACCGGGCGGTCTGGTCGTGCTCGCGGCGTGCCAGAGCGACTTGAGCGGAGCCGACCACGACGAGGCACTCACGCTGGCCAGTGCCTTCGTCGCGGCCGGGGCTTCCGGTGTGGTGGGCACGAAGTGGGAGGTCCACGACATCGGCGCGAGCATCCTGATCTGCGTTTTCTACACCGAGTTGCTGGGGAGCAACCCCCGTCCGCGCGACGCCCTCCGTGCCGCCCAGTTGTGGGCCTTGGATCCTGATCGGGCCGTCCCGGAGGGGATGTCGCCGTACCTGGCGCGGCAGGCGAAGCGGCTGGATCTGGCGCACCCGTCGTTCTGGGCCGCGTTCACCCACCAGGGGTGGTGACCCACCCACAGCAAACTGCCGGCTGGCTCGCAGACTCGTCACAGCGTGGTCCGTGACGATGCGTCCCCATGAGAAGCGGTCGTCGGCGCCTGAGCCGGGTTTGGGTCATCAACGGGTTGCTGGTGGTGGTGCTGGTCGGTGGTGGTGTCGCCGGGTACCTCGTGTTCTTCGCCTCCGACAGCGGGGCGTCGTCCACCGCCGCGGTGCGGACCGCGGCGGTCTCCACCAGGGACGTCTCCGAGATCGTCACGGCAGCCGGGGCGGTGCAGAGCGGGTACTCGGCCGCCGCGTCGTTCGCCGCGAGCGGCACCGTGACCGAGGTCGACGTGAAGGTCGGCGACGTCGTCACGAAGGGGCAGAAGCTCGCCGCCGTGGACCCGGCGCAGGCGGCCCTGCAGGTGACGATCGCCCAGAACAACGTCAACCAGGCGTACACGACGTTGACCGACGCGCAGGCCAGGGGCACGAACACCCCGCAGCAGCAGACCGCGCTGGACTCCGCCGTGCTGGCGCGGGACCAGGCGAACGAGGCGCTGGCCGCGACCACGTTGACCGCCCCCGGCGACGGCACCGTCACGTCGGTGACCGGCAAGGTCGGGGACAAGGTGGGCGGCGGCTCGGGTTCCACGTCGACCGGCACCGGCACCGCCGCGGCCACCACGCCGTCCGGGTTCGTGGTCGTCACGGACCTGAAGAACTTCGTCCTGCACGCCAACGTGGCCGAGAGCGACGTCAGCAAGCTCAAGACCGACCAGACCGCCACCGTGACGGTCAACGCCCTGCCCGGCCAGCCGGTGCAGGCGAAGGTCACCGCCATCGACCTGTTGCCCACCACGTCCAACAACGTCGTGCAGTACGGCGTCACGCTCGCGCTCACCACCCCGCCCGCCACGCTCAAGCCCGGCCAGTCGGCCAGCGTCGAGATCACCGTGGCGTCGGCGACCGGCGTGCTCGCGGTGCCGTCGGCCGCGCTGTCCACGATCGGCTCGGCGAGCACCGTGACGGTGCTGGAGAACGGCGCGGAGTCGCGCAAGCCCGTCGAGGTCGGCGTGCGCGGCGACCAGTACGTGCAGATCACCTCCGGGCTCACGGAGAACGAGCAGGTGGTCCTGCCGCAGGTCGCGACCGGCGGCACGCAGCAGCAGGGCGGCAACCGCGCGGGCACGGGCACCGGGTTCCCCGGAGCCGGGACGGGTGTGGGCGGCGGTCGCGTGGGTGGCGGCGGCACGGGCACCGGCGCGGGCCGATGAGCGACGACACCGTCATCGAGGTGCGCGACCTGCGCAAGACCTACGGGTCGGGCGACACCGCCGTGCACGCGCTGCGCGGGCTCAACCTCACCGTGCGGCGCGGCGAGTACCTGGCGATCATGGGCGCCTCCGGCTCCGGCAAGTCGACGCTGCTGAACATCCTCGGCTGCCTGGACGTGCCCACGTCGGGCTCCTACCTGCTCGACGGCATCGACACCGCCGAGTTCGACGAGGCCCGGCTCTCCTTGCTGCGCAACCGGAAGATCGGTTTCGTGTTCCAGTCGTTCAACCTCATCCCGCGCACCACGGCGCTCGCCAACGTCGAGCTGCCGCTGGTCTACGCGGGCGTCCGGCGGGCCGAGCGGCGGCAGCGCGCGAACGCGGCCCTGGAGCTGGTCGGCCTGCTCGACCGAGCCCACCACGCGCCCAACGAGCTGTCCGGTGGCCAGCAGCAGCGCGTCGCCATCGCCCGCGCGCTGGTGACCAGCCCGGCGATGGTGCTGGCCGACGAGCCCACCGGCAACCTCGACACCAAGAGCAGCAACGAGGTGCTGGGCATCCTCGACCGGCTCAACGCGATCGGCCGCACGGTCGTGCTGATCACCCACGAGGACGAGGTCGCGGCGCACGCGTCCCGCACGATCCGCGTGGTCGACGGCGCGGTGGCGGAGGTGCTGGTGTGAGGCTCCTGGAGATCGGCGTGTTCGCCGTCCGCGGCGTCACGGCCAACAAGCTGCGGTCGACGTTGACCACGCTCGGCATCCTCATCGGCGTGGCCTCGGTGATCCTGCTGATCGCCGTCGGCAACGGCGCGTCCACCGCGGTGCAGCAGAGCATCGCCGGGCTGGGCACCAACATCCTGACGATCTCGCCGCAGCGCGGCGGGGGCGGCAACCCGGCGGCGGCCAGTTCCGCCAAGCCGCTCACGGTCGCCGACGCGACGGCCCTCGCCGACAAGACCGAGGCACCGGACGTGAAGTCCGCGTCCCCGGTCAGCTCCACGGCGGCCACGGCGAGCGTCGGGACGACCAGCTACAGCGTGTCGCAGTTCGTCGGCACCGACCCGGCGTACTTCGAGACCACGAACTCCACCGTGGCGTCCGGGAACCTGTTCACCGCGGACGACGTGGCGCAGGGCCGCAAGGTCGTGGTGCTCGGCGCGACCGTGGCGTCCCAGCTGTTCCCGGCGGCCGACCCGGTCGGCAACGCGGTGCTGGTGAACAACATCCCGTTCACCGTCATCGGCGTGCTGGCGGCCAAGGGCTCCAGCGGTTTGCAGGACGGCGACGACATCGCGGTGTCGCCGTTGAGCACCGTGCAGAACGCCCTGACCGGCTACGGCGGCCTGTCGCAGATCGTCGTGCAGGCCACCAGTGCCGACGCGCTGCCCGCCGCGCAGGCGCAGGCCACCACGATCCTCAACGGCCGCCACCGGATCGGCATCGGCCAGACCGCCGACTACCGGATGCTCAGCCAGGAGCAGCTGCTCACCGCGCGCACCGCGACCACGGACACGTTCACCGTGCTGCTCGCGTCCGTCGCGGCGATCTCGCTGCTCGTCGGCGGCATCGGCATCACCAACATCATGCTGGTCACGGTCACCGAGCGGATCAGGGAGATCGGCATCCGCAAGGCCGTCGGCGCGCCGAAGTCGACGATCCTCGGCCAGTTCCTCGTCGAGGCCACCATGTTGAGCCTCTTCGGCGGCGCGCTCGGCGTGGCCGCCGGGGTGATCGGCAGCCAGTTCACCATCGCGGGCATCAAACCGGTCGTGGTGCCGTCGTCGGTGCTGCTCGCCTTCGCGGTGTCCGCGCTCATCGGCCTGTTCTTCGGCAGCTACCCGGCCAGCAGGGCCGCCTCGCTGCGCCCCATCGAGGCGCTGCGCCATGAATGACAAGGGAGACGACGTGTCGCAACCGACCGATCCGGAGCAGGTGCTCGCGCAACCGCTGCCGGACAACGACCTCAAGGGCGAGCTGGGCAAGGCCAAGGGCGGCGTCAGCAAGGTCACGATGGGTCTCGGCGTCGGCGTGCTGGTGCTCGCCGCGTTCGGCGGAGGGGTGTGGACCCACTCCGCGTTCGGCTCCACCACGACCGCGGCCGCCCCGGCCGCCGGGCGCGCGGGCGGCGGCTTCCGGGGCGGAGCCAACGGCCAGACCCCGCCCAGCGGCGTGCCGGGCAACCGGGGCAACGGCGGCAACGGCACCGGGTTCGGCCGGGGCACCATCGGCACGGTCGACCACGTGGACGGCACGACGCTGTACGTGAAGACGCAGGACGGCAAGGTCGTCAAGGTGTCCACGACGGACACCACGAAGGTCGAGCTGTCCAAGCAGGGCGCGCTGACCGACCTGGCGGCGGGCAACCAGGTCGTGGTGCAGGGCGCGGCGGGCGACGACGGGACGGTCGCCGCGCAGACGGTGACCCAGCGGCCGACCACCGGCTGATGGGAGGATCGCGGGATGGCGGAGTCGACGGTTCGCAGCAGGCTGCTCGTCGTGGAGGACGAGTCGAGCATCCGCGAGCTGCTGGCCGCCAGCCTGCGGTTCGCCGGGTTCCAGGTGGACACGGCGGCGACCGGGGCCGAGGCGCTGCGGCAGGTGGAGCGCGAGCGCCCCGACCTGATGCTGCTGGACGTGATGCTGCCGGACCGGGACGGCTTCGAGGTCGTGCGCTGGCTGCGCGCGGCCGGGCAGAGCGTCCCGGTCCTGTTCCTGACGGCGCGCGACGCCGCCGATGACAAGGTCACCGGCCTGACCATCGGCGGCGACGACTACGTGACCAAGCCGTTCAGCCTGGAGGAGGTCATCGCCAGGGTCCACGCCGTCCTCCGGCGCACCCGTCCCGACCAGGAGCAGCGGCAGAGCGGTTGGCTGACGTGCGCCGACCTGGAGCTGGACGTGGACGGCCACCAGGTGCGCAAGGCGGGCAGGCTGATCGAGCTGTCGCCGACGGAGTTCAAGCTCCTGCACTTCCTGCTGCGCAACGCGGGCCGCGTCCTGTCCAAGGCCCAGATCCTCGACCAGGTGTGGCACTACGACTTCAACGGCGAGGCGAACGTCGTCGAGTCCTACATCTCCTACCTGCGCCGCAAGGTCGACGACGCGGAGCCGCGGCTGATCCACACCGTCCGGGGGTTCGGCTACGTGCTGCGCCGTCCCTCGACGTGATCCGCGCGGCCCTCGGGCGGTTGACGCTGCGGGCGCAGCTGGTGCTCGTGCTGGTGGTGCTGGCCGCCGTGGGGCTGCTGGGGACGTGGCTGATCGGGTCCAAGGTCATGGAGACCTACCTGCTGGGGCAGGTCGACGCCCGCCTGACCCGGATGAGCGCGCTGGTCGAACGCGGGTCCGGCCGCGGTTTCGGGCCGTGGCAGCAGGAAGTGGCCGTGCTGCACCGGCCCGACGGCAGCACCACCGACTTGGCCCCGGTGACCGGCAAACGACCGGAGCTGCCGCCGGTCGGCTCGGTCTCGCCCGGCGACCACGTGACGGTCGGGTCGGTGGGGGACTCCGGGACCCGGTGGCGCGCGGTCGTCCGGCAGGTGGACGGCGGCGAACTGGTCATCGCGACCAGCCAGGTGGACGTGGACAACGCGGTGGACGACCTGCGCCGGACGTTCCTGCTGATCAGCATCGGCGCGCTGGTGCTGATGGCGGTCGCGGGGTACGCGCTGGTGCGGCGGAGCATGCGGCCGCTGGAGGAGGTGGAGGCCACCGCCGAGGTCATCGCGACGGGGGAGCTGTCGTTGCGGGTGCCGGTCCGGCAGCCGGGGAGCGAGGTCGGGAGGCTGGCCACGGCGCTCAACGCGATGCTGGGGCAGATCGAGCAGGCGTTCCAGGCCCGGACGAGGTCGGAGGAGGCCGCTCGGGGGTCGGAGCAGCGGATGCGGCAGTTCGTGGCCGACGCCAGCCACGAGTTGCGGACGCCGTTGACGTCGATCCGCGGGTACGCGGAGCTGTACCGGCAGGGCGCGGTGACCGCGCCGGAGGACGTGGCCGCCGTGGTGCGGCGCATCGAGGACCAGGCCGCGCGGATGGGCCTGCTGGTGGAGGACCTGCTGCTCCTGGCCAGGCTGGACCAGCAGCGGCCGGTCGAGCGGGCGCCGGTGGACCTGGCGGTGCTGGCCGTGGACGCGGTGAACGACGCCAAGGTGATCGCCCCGACCAGGCCGATCTCCCTCAGCCTGAACCTGCCCGAGGGCGGGGCGTCGGTGCTGGGGGACGAGGCCCGGCTCCGGCAGGTGATCGCCAACCTCCTCGGCAACGCCCTGACCCACACCCCGGACAGCACCGCGGTCGAGGTCCGGCTGGACACGACCCTCGTGGAGGGGGTGCCCGCCGCTCGCCTGGAAGTCGCCGACCAAGGGCCCGGTCTGTCGGCGGAGCAGCGGGAACGGATCTTCGAGCGCTTCTACCGCGCCGACGCCGCCCGCAGCCGGGAGAACGGCGGGTCGGGGCTCGGGCTGGCGATCGTGTCCGCCCTGGTCGCCGCCCACGGTGGTCGCGTGGAACTCGACACGTCACCGGGGCAGGGCGCGGTGTTCCGCGTCCTGCTCCCGGTGACGGTGGCGTCGGACTAGGGCGTCGTCAGCGGAAGTCCGCCACGTGGTCCGCCGCCCAGTCGGCCGCGGTGCGCGCCGGTCGGCCCAGGACGTCCTGGACGGTTGTCAGCACGGGGTCCGGGGTGCGTTCCGCCCGCGCCCAGATGCTCAGCATGATGTCGGCGATGTACCGGGGCGGGATGTCGTCCCACCGGTCGGGCGACACCTGCTCGAACCGGAGGGGTCGGCCGAGCGCCTTGCCGATGGCCGCGACCAGGTCGGGTTTCGTGAGGGATTCGGGGCCGGTCAAGGGAAGCGCCTTGCCGACGTGGTGGTCGAACAGCAGCGCGGTGGCCGCCACCGCGGCGATGTCCTCCTCGTGCACGGGCGCCTGCCGCGCGTCGGCGTGGGGCTCGTGCACCACACCGGTGTCGCGGATCTGGCCTGCCCACGGCAGGAGGTTGGTCAGGAACATGCCCGGTCGCACGTGGGTCCACTCCAGACCGGAGTCCTCCACCGCCAGTTCCGCCGCGCGGTGGTGGTCGCCGCCGGGGAAGCCCTCCATCCCGGCGCTCAGCGAGGAGAGCAGCACGACCCGCCGCACCCCGGCCCGCTTGGCGAGGTCCACGACGTGGCGGGTGTTCCCCGCCGCCAGCAGGTACATCCGGTCCACGTCGGCGAGCGCGGCCGTCAGCGACTCCGGGTGGTCCAGGTCGCCCGGCACCACCTCCACCGGCAGCCCGGCGTCGGCCGGTCGCCTGGACACCGCCCGCACGTCCACCCCGGCCACCACCAGGTGGTCGACCACGTGCCTGCCCACGTTCCCGGTCGCGCCCACCACGAGAATCCTCATCGCGTTCCCCCTGCGTTGATCGGCTTTCGCCCCTCGACGCTAGGCAGGGTCGACGACCACGCGCACATAGCTCTTTGCTTTGGGGAATCCGGCGGGCTAGTCGTCCGGGTACTGGAACACCTCGTCCAGCCGCACGGCGAACACCTTCGCGATCTTGAACGCCACCTCGAGCGACGGCGAGTACTTCCCCTGCTCGATGGCGTTCACGGTCTGCCTGGTCACGCCGACCCGGTCGGCGAGCACGCCTTGGCTCATCTCGCCCGCCTCGAAGCGCAGGGCCCTGATCCGGTTGGTGACCAGGGTGGGTTTGGGCACCGTCAGGCCCCCCGCCGGTAGAGCACGATCTTCCTCACCCCGTCGCCCGCCTCCGCGACCACCCAGGCCAGCAGCAGCGCGTGGGCGATGTAGAACGGGGGGAACTCTGCCATGGCGAGGGCGATCCCGGTGAAGGCCCCCACCGCCAGCACGTACGCGCCGACCCGGCTGCCGCGCAACGCGATCCGCTCGTCGTGCTCGTCGTGCGCGCCCGCTTCCTTGGGCCTGGTCGCCGCGATGACGACGTGGCTCGCGACCGTCAGCACCACCAGCGGGACGACGGTGAACATCAACAGCGGTTGGTACACGATCCGGTCGGCCGCGGTGGAGGCCAGCCACCGCGCCACGACGAGGAAGTACACCCCGAACACGACCACGTGCGCGCCCGTGGTCGCGATCACGCTCTTCTCCTCGAACGGCACGGCCGCCCCCTGTCTGTCCAAAATCTTTGACAGGTCCGACCGTAGGGCGCGGTCGGCGAGGTGTCAACAATCTTTTACACCCGCGTGAGCGAGGCTCCGGCGAGGTCCTTGCCGTGCTCGCGCGCGGTCTTCTCGGCGGCGGCGCGCAGGTCCTTCGCCAGGCCGCGCAGCGGCTCCATCGCGGGCGTCACGTCGGCGAGGGTCAGCTCCGACTCGACGACCTTGAGGTCCAGCTGCCACACGTCGGCGAGAAAACGCCGCATCCAGCCGGTGGCGTGGTCCCAGCCCTCGCGCGGCGTGCCGGGGCCGTAGCCGCCGCCACGCACCGTGACGAGCACGGCGGGCTTGCCCTTGAGCGCGGGCTCGGTCCCCGGTCCGAGGCGCGGGTCGGTGACGACCAGGTCCAGCCACGTCTTGAAGTGCTGCGACACGCCGTAGTTGTACAGCGGCACGGCGAACAGCAGCGCGTCCGCGTCGAGCAGCTGGTCGGCCGCCTCGGCGGCGAGCGCGACGGCTTCGCGCTGCTCGGGGGTCCGGTCCTCGGCCGGGGTGTACGGCGCGGTCACGGCCGTGGCCCACGCCGTGGCGGGGATCGGGTCGAGGCCGATGTGCCGGGTGGTCACCGCGGCGTTCGGGTGGGCCGACCGCCACTCCTGCTCCACGACGTCGGCGATCTCGCGGCTGTGCGACCCCTCGACGCGGATGCTCGCGTCCAAGCGGAAGAGGGACATGGTGACTCCTCGTAGTTCCTAGTTGGTAGCGAAGCGCTAGTCGCTAGTGCTTCACTAGGCACTATGAATATACGAGTACCGAGGTGGGTGCAAGGGGGGCGGTACTATGGCGTACGTGACACCCCCGGAGGCGACCGCCGTCGAAGAGGCACCTGACGTGCACGTATGCGACGTGCAGCTGCGGCGCGCGTTCGGCTTCCTCGGCAAGAGGTGGAACGGCGTCATCCTCGCCACGATGGGCGCGCGGGGTCCGGTGGGCTTCGCGGAGCTGAAGCGCGCGGTGAACGGCATCACCGACTCGATGCTGTCGGACCGGCTCACGGAACTCGCCGTGATCAACCTCGTCCGGCGGTCCGTCACGGACGGCAAACCGCCCGCGGTGAGCTACGAGCTCACCGACGAGGCCCGGCGCCTGCTGCCGGTGTTCGACCAGCTCGCGCGGTGGGCCGCGGCCAACCTGGCCGAGCCGTGCACCGAGGCCGAGCGGGCCGCGGGACTGGCTCCGGGGGCGGGACACCCGGAGTGACGTGCCCTGGTCGTGGTCCGGCTCAGGGCGACCGGTCGTGCCGTTCGGATCAGAGGTCGGCGCGGCCGTCGACCAGCCACTCCAGCTCGGTCGTCCACTCCAGTTCGCCGACGTCGACGAGGCTCGGCTCCTGGCCGAGGGGCATGACCGCCTGCGTGTAGCGCAGGAAGTGCTCGACCCAGGTGACCGACAGGCGCAGCGTCAGGTCGGGGCGGTCGGACCCGGCGGGCGCGTCCAGCTCCAGGCTGGTCACCAGCCCGTGCCGCACCCGCACGTCGCCGATGCCGCCGCCGTCGACCAGCAGCTCGCGGGCGAACACCCACTCCGTCGCCTCGCCGGTCTCGTCGTCGTGCACGAGCAGCGTGATGGCGTACGGGTCGGTCGTGTTCCAGCTCAGCGACGCCAGCGACCCGGAGGTCGCGCGCCCCTCGCCGCCGCGCTCGGTGATCGCGGTCTTGGTCGTGGTCCCGGTGACGCAGTGGCGGTCGTCGATGCCGAAGCGGCACAGCCACTGGTGAGCGTCGCCTTCACGGTGCTGGTACGCGTGAGGGTCGTCGATCATGGGATCCGTCCTTCCGAGCGAGGAGCAGCGAGCTGTTCTCTACCCACAAGACGTACGGCGTTCCTCCAGGATGCCTCCCGTGATCTAAACGCGACCAACTTTAGGGGTATTAGGGGTTCGGCAGGGGGCGTCCAGGTTCTCCTATACCTATTCCCACCTGCGGTGATGCGGGATTCTCGGATATGGGTTGCCTGTATTCCGAAATGTGGACGTCAGGTGATACGCGACCCGCGTTCACGTTGATTTCGACTAACCGATCGGTCTGCCGTGGGCCACTTCCTCGTTCATGACGAGGAACGCCCCGACGCCGTGGAAGTCGTTCACCTCTCGCGGCCGGTCGAGGTAGTAGCGCTCGTTGCCGACGTTCGTCCCGACCACGATCTCCGAGATCTGCGCCCGCCCGTCCGATCCGACGGACGTCCTCGCCAGCACGCCCTGGTAGCCCTTCGCCGCCACCGGCTCGTAGGACGCGTCGACGTACCCGCGGCTGACGGCTCGCGAGACGACGAACGTGTACATGCTCGAACACGACGTCTCGGTCCAGTTCCCCGCGAGCCCCGGCTTGGTCGGCAGCTGGAACCACCGGCCGCTGACCGGGTCCTGCCACCGCCGGTACCCGTCGGCCAGCGACCGCACGATCCCGACCAGCGCCGCCCGGTTCGGATGGGTCGCGGGCAGCACGTCGAGCACGTCCACGGTCGCCATCCCGAACCACCCGACCGCCCGGCACCACACCTCCGGCGACGTGCCCGTCACCGGGTCCGCCCAGCTCTGCCCGCGCGTCTCGTCGTAGGCGTGCAGCAGCATCCCGTCCGGTGACCGCAGGTGCCCGAAGTAGGTGATGAGCTGCCGCGTGGCCTCGTCGAATGCCCACGCCCCGTCACCGACCTGAGCGCCGTAGCGGGCCACGAACGGCTGCGCCATGAACGCCCCGTCCGCCCAGAGCTGCCCGGTGAACGCGGTGTTGTGCAGGAAGCCGCCGTCGGACGTGCGGGGGTAGGTCGCCAGCCGCTGCCGGATCCGGGTCGCGGCGAGGGTGTACCTGGCCTCGCCGGTCTCCCGCGCCAGCACCAGGAAGACGTTCCCGACGAGCATGCTGTCGAGGTTGTCGTAGGCGCTGCCGGTGCTGCCGTCCGGCTTGACCTTGGCGTCGCCCCACGCCTTCAGGTACGCCAGGTAGCGCGGGTCGCCGGTCCGCTCGTGCACCAGGTGCGTCCCGTAGAGGAACAGCGCGTCGGTGTAGCCCAGCCCCAGCGACGTGGCGGGCCGCCGGGCGATCGTGGCGTCCACGACCGCCGTCGACCAGTCGCTCGGCGTCGGCGCGACGATCCCGTTGTCGACCACCAGCGAGTCCAGGTTCGGCCCGCCGTCCGCGGTCGTCGAGACCACGCGCACCGCGTTGACGCCCTTGACCAGCCGCGCGGTGACGGTCCGGGTCGCCCACGTCGTCCACGCCCCGGTGCCGGGGAACGACGTGGCGGCCCCGTTGACCTCCATCGGCCGGTCGACCGCCGTCCCGTTGGCGTAGCGGAGCACCAGCCGGTGCTCGCCCGCCACGGCCGCGGTCACGGTGAACTCGACGGCGCTGCCCTTGACGTTGTTGAGGTTGACGAACCCCGACCCGGTGAACCCGGCGTGGTTCGACTCCACCACGGCCTGCGTTCGCGTGGCCCGCTCGGCCTCGTACACCGTGGTCGCCGCGCCGGCGGGCGGGACGGTGACCAGCGCGGCGGTCACCGCGACCACCGCGATCAGGCGCACGTCACCCTCGCCTCGGTCCAGTCGGCGTGGTCGAAGTTCTTGCCGTCGCCGCCGTCGGTGACGCGCAGGGCCAGCAGCCGCACGCCGGTGACGTCCACGGACACCGCCCGTGCCGCGCCCTTGGCCCGCACGACCCCGCTGTCGAAGAGCACCCGGCCGTCGCCGACGACCTGGAACACCACCGACCCCGTCTCAGTCGTCTCGTCGTCCAGCCCGACGCCCGCGGCGAACGTCGAACAGCGGCGGCCGGTGTACACCGACACCTCCGAGTCGGCGTGCGCGCCGATCCCCTTGGCGTAGGCGACCCCGCCGACCCGCAGCGCGGCCCCGTCACCGCCCGCGCTCTCGCCGTTGGAGCGGTCGCGCTCGACCGGGCCCCAGCCGTTGCTCTCGCCGATGAACGGCAGGTCGCTGAGGTAGGCCGTCCCGGACGGCACCGCGGGCGGCACGAACACGCGCACGGCCTTCTCCACGTGCGTCCGTGTGGTGTCGAACTCGGCGAACACCGGCACGTCCACGTACCCGGTCGGGCTCGCGTCGCCGACGCGCAGCGTCCAGCGGCCGGTCATGGACTCGCCGGGGGCGAGCATCCCCCGCCTGACCGGCAGCCCGGAGACCGTCCAGCCGCTCGGGGCGGTGGCGGTGAGCACGGGATCGGTGAGGGCGCTGGAACTCGTGTTGGTGAACGTCCCCGTGACGTCGAACGTCGTGCCCTTGGCGGCGTCGAACTCCTGCGCGGGCGTGACCGTGAGCGAGGTCGTCGGCACCTGCCGGATCGGCCGGTCGCACGTGGTGCGCCCGGTCTGGTTCGGGCACAGGACCGCGGCGAACCCGCCGTTGCGCGGCACCGCGACCGAGAGGGTGCCCGCGCGGGTGAGCACCCGGCTGTCCCGCAGCACGTCCCCGCGGGCGGCGGCCAGGTCGTCGCGGACCACCTCAACGAGCCAGTCACCCGAGCCGAGGAACGACAGCGGCGCGGAGACCGTGCGGGCGTCGCCGACCGAGATCGCGCCGAGGAACCACCGGTCGCCGTCCCGCCGCGCCAGGACCGCGCCGGTGTCGGGCGTGCCGCCGACCAGCCGGGTCTCGTCCCACACCGTCGGCACCTGGTCGAGGAACCGCAACGCCCTCGGCCGCGACTGGTAGGCCTCCGGCTTGTCGGCGAAGTGCGTCCAGCCCGACTCGTAGACCACCGGCAGCGCCACCTCGTGCGCGACCGTGGCCTCCTTCGTGCCGACGTCGAGCGACACCGGCGTGTAGTCCATCGAGCCGACCACGTTGCGGGTGAACGCCTGCACCGGGTTGTTCGCCGCGGCGGGGCTGTTCTCCGCGCCCCGCACGGCCTCCATGCTCATGACGTGCGGCCACGTCCGCGCCAGGCCGTGCGGGATCGTGGAGCCGTGGAAGTTCACCATCAGGTGCAGCTCCGCCGTCTTCGCGAGCACCGCGTCGTACCACTGGTACCGCTCGCGCGAGTCGGACTCCATGAAGTCCAGCTTCACGCCCTTCACGCCCCAGTCCCGGATCCGCGGCAGCACGGTGCCCCGCTCGGCGGCCGTGTCCAGCGCGCTCCAGTGCAGCCACAGCAGCACGTCGACGCCCTTGGCCCGCGCGTACCGCGTCAACTCCGGCACCCAGTCGGCCGACCACCCCTCGTCCACCAGCACGTACGGCCACCCGTTGCGCGCCGCGAAGTCCACGTAGTCCTTCTGCCGCGCGAAGTCCGACGGGCTCGAGTGCTCGCTCAACCACGACCACGCCACCTTGCCCGGCTTGATCCACGACGTGTCCGACACCCTCGACGGCGGCGCCAGGTCGTCCACCAGCGTGGACCCCGTCACTGTCGCCAGGTCCCCGACGATCGCCGTCCGCCACGGCGTCCGCAACTCGCCGGAAGACGTCACCTGGTCGTCGGCCAACACCACCTGGTACGTCCCGGACCCACTGGCGTGCCGCAGTGTCGACCCCGGATACCGACCATCCACATCGGACTCGGTCAACAGGACGAAGTCCTCACCCACCTGGAACAACGACGGGTTCCCGTAGTCCTCGGCGGCCAATCCACCCGCCGTCCCACGCACCCGACTGGCCTCGTACCACGCGTTGTACGGCAACAACCACGCCGCCGCACCGGTGGGCAAGCTGAACGCCGAAGCCTCCCCGGTCACCGTCACCGGCCCAGGCACCACATACCGGTACGCGACCCCATCGGGTGCCGCCCGCACCACCAGGTCGATCCGCGCCCCACCACCGGTCACGAACGCCAACCGCGCCTCGTTCCCACTGACGGCACGGACCTGCCGCTTCCCGGTGGTCATCGTGTACTGCTCGCTCACCACCCGATCGACCCGACTGACGAACCGCAGCCCCTTCGTCAGGTCCGCCCCGGCAGTCCGCAACCCCACCGCCCCACCAGCCAGCACAGTCCGCCCGCTCCGAGACACCGCCACCGACAGCGCCCCACTCCCGTCGAGCGCCACGGTGGCCGACACGCTCCCCGCCGACACCACCCACCGATCCGCTGGCTGCGCTCTCGCCGCAACCGTTGTCATCGAGGAGAACAGTGCCAGCAGCAGGACAACGAGCCACGGCTTGGACGACGCCATCGTCAGACCTCCGAACGCATCTCGGTGCAGGGAAAGGTGAGAGCGCTCCCTCGATCGTGTCGGCGGTTCCGTCGACAGGTCAAGCGTGCCAATGGATATTTGCAGGACAGGTTTGCGGACATCGGTGGCGGCCGAGCACGACGTGCGCCGACGTGCGCGGACGGTCCGCCCTGGCGTCGTGGTGGTCGATGGTTGGGCCGGATGGCGGTGATCGGTCGTTCGGGTGGCCGATCCATTGTGGACGACCACAATGGAGTGAACGTCGTGGCCGGTTGGCGTGGATCGGCCTAAACTCCGTGTGACCGACTGAGCGCTCAGAGTGACTGCGGTCGTCCTGTCGAGGAGTCAAGCCATGGGTGGAATCGCGGGCTGGGTCGATCCGGTCGATCCGTTGGCCGGTGGTGGGCGGGTGGTGCGGCGGATGACGGACGCGCTCGTGGCTCGTGGGTCTGGTGGTGAGGGGCTGTTCGTCGGGGTGCACGCGATTCTTGGGCATCGCAGGCTCGCCGCGGGTGGGCACCAGCCGGTGGTGCTCGGTGACGACGGTGGCGAGCCGCTGGTCGTGCTGTCCTACAGCGGCGAGGTGGTCAACCACGTCGACCTGCGGTTCGAGCTGGAGCTGCTGGGGCACAAGTTCCGCACCGGCACGGACACCGAGGTCGTGCTGCACGCCTGCCAGGAGTGGGGGATCGGCGCGGCCGAGCGGCTCGACGGGGTGTACGCGTTCGCGGTGTGGGACGCCGTGCGCCGCAGGCTGCTGCTGGTCCGCGACCGGTTGGGCGTGAAGCCGTTGTGCTACAGCGGGGTCGGGTCCGGGGTGGTGTTCGCGTCCGAGCCGAAGGCCCTGTTCGCGAGCGGGCTGGTGGAGTCCGCGGTCGACGAGCGCGGGCTGCGCGACCTCCTCGCCTCGGTCCGAACACCCGGCGGCAGCCTCTACCGCGACGTGCGGGAGCTGCCGCCGGGGCACGTCCTGGTCGTGGACGGCTCGGGCGTCCGGGATCACCGCTACTGGGCGTTGGAGGCCAGGCCGCACACCGACGACGGGCCGACCACCGCCGCCAGGACGCGCGACCTGCTGGTCGACATCACCGCGCGGCACGTGCGCGCGGACGTGCCGCCGGGGGTGCTGCTGTCCGGTGGGCTCGACTCGGGCGTGCTGGTCGAGTTGGGGCGAAAAGCGTTGCGGGGCACCACGGTGCGCACGTTCTCGGCAGGCTCCGCGCACAAGGGCGTCGTGGACCACCGCGACCTCGTCCTGGACCCCGCCGAACTGGGCGGTCCCGCTCTCCGGGAGGCCATCGTCACGGCACGCGACGCGCCCTCGACCGGGAACGGGGACGCGTCGCTGCTCCTGCTGTTCCGGGCGGTCCGCGAGCACGTGGGCGTAGTGCTGTCGGGGGAGGGCGCGGACGAGGTGTTCGGCGGCCACCCCTGGTTCCACGACCCCGAGGCGCTGGCCGCCGCCGACTACCCGTGGCCCCATCTCGCCGGGTGCCGGGCGCTGCTGCGGGCGGACGTGGCGGCGGAGCTGGACCTCACCGCGCACCGGGCCGAGCACTACCGGCAGGCGTTGGCGGACGTCCCCGTGCTGGCGGGGGAGCCCGCGGTGCAGCGGCGGACGCGCGAGGTCTCCGCGCTGCACCTGGCGCACTGGTTGCCGGACCTGCTGGACCGCCAAGACCGGCTGAGCACGGCCGTGGGGCTGGAGGTGCGCCTGCCGTTCTGCGACCACCGGCTCGTCGAGTACGCGTTCAACACCCCGTGGTCGCGGCACACCGCGGGCGGGCGCGCGAAGTCGCTGCTGCGGGCCGCCGCGGCGGCCGACCTGCCGTCGAGCGTGCCGGAGAGCGTCAAGGTCCCCAGTCCGAACCCCCGAGTGATCCGGGACCAGGTCGGCGACCTGCTGGCCACGCCGTCCGCGCCGGTGTGGTCCTACCTCGACCCGGCGGCGGTGCGGAAGCGCTCGTCCCGCCCCGACGTGGAGTTCGCGCTGTCGTTCGACGTGTGGCTCAGGTCCGGGCCTGCCCGCGCTTCCAGTACCCGGAGAACATGATCTTCCGCCGGTCCAGGCCGCGCTCCTTCACCAGGTGCCTGCGCACCGAGGTGGCCAGCGACGACTCGCCGCACGCCCACGCGTAGTCGAAGTCCTCGGGTGGGAGCGCGGCCACGGCCTCCAGCGCGCGGCTGCCCGGCTCGTCGGACCCGCGGTAGACGAACTCGACGCCGTCCGGCACGGGCGTCAGGTACGACTCGTCCGGCACCTCCACGATCGCCCGCGCGCCCGGCTGCGCCTCCAGGATCGCCGACAGCGCGGGCAGCGCCGTCTCGTCGCCGACCAGCAGCCGCGCGTGCCCCGCGGGCTGCTCCCGGTAGGTCGAGCCGCACGCCCGGAACCCCGCCACCGCACCGGGTTCCGCCGCCGCGGCCCACGTCGACCCCGGCCCGTGGGCGTCGGCGTGCAGCACGAAGTCCACGTCGATCTCCGCCACCTCGGTCCGCAACGCCCGCACCGTGTACCAGCGCAGGTCCGGCCGCGTGGCCGCGGGCAGCTTCGCGATGGCGGCCCGCACGTTGATCCGCTCCGCCACCGGGAACGCCAACTCGCCACCGCGCGGCATCAACAGCCCGAAGTACTCGTCCGCCCCGCTGGTCCGCCACCGCGCGAACTCCGGCGCGTGGAACGTGATCCGCCGCAGGTGGTCGTTGAGCGCGACCACCCGCGCCACCGTCATCGGGAACTGCTCGAACCGGTCGCGCTGGTTGACCGACGCCATCACCAGCGACGCCACCTTGCCGATGACCTTGTGCTGGAACTGGTCCAGAGCCGAGTACGTCCCCACGAGCCGCCACCCTCCGCCGATAGTGAAGGTTAGGCTAGCCTAATTTACGACGCGGGCACCAGGCCGATCGTCACGGCGGTGCGGCGCATCTGGTGGTCGAAGTACGCGGCGCGGGCCTCGACCACGTTGGCGAGTTGGCCGAACAGCTCGAAGCTGACCGCGCCGAACAGCTGCGTCCAGCCGAGCATCCCGCGTGCCACCAGGGCTTCCGGGACGCCGGGGATGGCCCGGTCGCGCAGGCCCGCCAGGTCGGCGCGGACGTCCTCGGGCAGTTCGTCGTCGGGGGCGGTGATCGCGCCCGTGTCGTAGCCGTCCTTCACGATGCCGATGAGGACCGTGGGGGTGCGGGCGGCGGCGGGGATGGTGTCGTTCGGGGCGCGGTAGCCGGGGACGGGGCTGCCGAAGAGGAGCGCGTACTCGGCCGGGGTCGCCATCGCCCAGTCGCGGACGGCGCGGCACGTGCTCAGCCAGCGGCCGAGGAGGTCCGTGCGGTCGGCGACGGCGGCGTCGCCCGCTTCGGCCGCGGCACCCAGCGCGTTGTAGCCGTCGATGATCAACGCGGTCAGCAGGTCGTCGCGGCTGGCGAAGTACCGGTACAGCGCGGAGGAGACCATGCCCATGTCCCGCGCCACGGCGCGCAGCGACAGGTTGGCGCCGTCCGTCGCGAGGTAGCCCCGCGCGGTCGCCTTGATCTCGTCGATCATCTCGGCGCGCACTCGGGCGCGGATGGACCCGGCTGACATGACGAGATTGTTGCACACTTCGAGAGCAATGCTCTCGAAGTGTGCTCTACTTGGAGAGCACTGCTCTCGCTCCTCCTAAGGGGATTTCGATGTCGTTGCACGTGATCGTCGGTGCGGGCCCCGTCGGCTCCGCCACCGCAGCGCTCCTCGCCTCGCACGGCGAGCAGGTCCGCGTCGTCACCCGCAGCGGTGGCGGCCTGGACCACCCGAACGTCGAACGGGTCGCCGCCGACGCCACGGACGCCGCCCGGCTGACCTCGCTCACCGAGGGCGCCGTCGTGCTCTACAACTGCGCGAGCCCGGCCTACCACCAGTGGCTCACCGACTGGCCGCCGATCGCGTCCGCGCTGCTCACGGCCGCGGAACGCACCGGGGCCGTGCTCGCGACCACCAGCAACCTCTACGGCTACGGGGAGGTGACCGGCCCGATCACCCCGTCGACCCCGCTGGCCGCCACCCACCCGAAGCTGAAGCTGCGCGCGGACATGTGGCGCGACGCCCTCGCCGCCCACCAGTCGGGCCGCCTCCGCGCCACCGAGGTCCGGGGCAGCGACTACCTGGAAGCCAACTCGATCTTCGCCTTCGCCCTCGGCAAACCCCTGCTGGCGGGCAAGAAGGCCTGGTCACCGGCCCCGCTGGACGTGCCGCACAGCTGGACGTCCATCACCGACGTGGCCGCACTGCTCACCACCGCCGCCACGGACGAGCGCGCGTGGGGCAAGGCGTGGCTCGTGCCCACGGAACCCCCGCGCACCCTCCGCGACCTGGCCACCCGCTTCACCGAGGTCGCGGGCGCCCCGGCCCCGAAGCTCGGCGTCATCCCGACGCCCGCGCTCCGGGCCGTGGGCCTGTTCTCCCCGATGGTGCGCGAACTCCACACCACGGCCTACCAGTTCACCAGGCCGTTCGTCCTCGACTCCAGCGCCACCACGACCACCTTCGGCCTGAAGCCCCGACCACTCGACGACTCCCTGCGCGCGGCCGCGACGGCGTTGGCCTAGAGGGAAGTCGCCGACCGGGCCAGTACCTTTGCCCGGTGGACGGGAACGAGTTATCGGGCATCGTGCTGGGTCCGGTGGTGCAGGCCCGCGAGGTGCGGGGCGGCATCCACTTCACCGAGGTGGTCGCCGCCCAGGCTCCCGACCCGCTGTACCGGGCGCTGGTGGCGGCGACGGTGGAGATCAGCACGGGGTGGGGCGTCGGGCGTGGCGTGCGCATCGCCTCCGATCTGGTCCTCACGAGCGCCTCGCTGGTCAACGGCGGCGAAGGGCTGGCGCGGGTGCCCGCCGGACCGGAGGGCGACGGGTACGCGTGCCTGTCCGGGGGAGTGCCCGTCGAGCGGTCGCGCCTGGTGGTCGAGAAGGTCGTCGGTGCGCCGGTGCTGAACTGGCTCACGGGATGCGTGTGCGGGGTCTTCGGGCCGTCGGGCGAGGTCATCCCCCTGCCCGACCTGCCGGACGCCGAACGGCTCGAGAGGTCCAACCACCGGTGGTTGGACCTGCTCGACGCCGACCAGCTCGCCGCCGCGGGGCGTCGCCATCCGGGGCGATCGCTGCGCCGCTACCTGGAGGCCGTTCGCACCGCCGACCAGGACCACCAGTACGAGTGGGTCCGGCGATCGGCCCCGCCGTTGGCGGACATCTACCTGCGGCGTCAGGCGATGCGCCAACCAGGCGGGCAAGAGGACGACCGGGACGAGCCGGAACGCGTCAACGCGGAGGAGTTGGTGGCGCGCCACACCGACGCCCAAGTGGTCGCCGAGCCCGGAGCGGGAAAGTCGAGCCTCGTGCGGCACGTCGCCGCCGCCGCGGCGGCGCGGTGGCTGGACGAGGGCGTCGGCGACTTCGTGCCGGTGCCGGTCGCCGCTAAGGCGCTCGTCCACGACCTGCCGCTGCCGGACGCGCTCGCCGACGGCGTGCTCCCCGGCTTGAGCCACCGCCTCGGGCGCGATGAGCTGGCGGAACTGCTGAGGTCCGAGCCCATCGCCGGGGTGCCGTGGCTGGTGCTCGTCGACGGGCTGGACGAGGTGGTGGACGTCGGCGCACGAGCGGCGGTGACGCGGCAGGTCCGGGACCACCGGCGGCACGGTACGCACCGCTTCCTGGTGACCAGCCGACCGTTGAACCAGCACGAGCTGCGGCCGTTGGTCGACCGGCGGACGTCACCGACCTACGTGCTCCAGCTGTTCTCCGACCCGGAGCTGACCGAGTTCGCGCGGACCTGGCTCACCGCGGACGGACACCCCAGCCCGAAAGCCGGAGCCGACGAGCTGCTTGCCAAAGTGCGGAGCACCAAGCTGCACGACCTCGCGCACGTGCCGCTGATCGCCACGATGCTGTGCATCCTGCACGGTGAGGGCATGCTCGACCCGCCGAGCGACCAGACCCAGTTGTACGAGCGCTTCGTCCGGTGGCACCTGGCCAAGGTCAACCAGAGCAAGGCCCTGGTCGACCTGCGCGCCCGTCACGCGTCCAGGGGCTCCGACGTGCTGCGGGCCATCGACCACCTGGTCGTCAACCTGGAGCACCTCCTCCAGGACGTCTCGAACAGCAGGCTGCTGGACAAGGACCCCGCGGCGCTGCTCGACCTGGCCGTGCGCTGGGCCGGTCCGGCCGTCGGGTCGGGCCCGCTGGAGCAGGACTGGGTCGACATCGTCGCGGACGTGCTGCGGTTGAGCGGTTTGCTGGTGCAGCAGGGGGAACGGTTCGTCCACCGCCACCAGACGATCGAGGAGTTCCTCGCCGCCTCCCACTTGGCTCGGGAGCATCCCGACCCCGCCACGTCCGCCGCACGCCGCCTGCTGGCGCCGCACCGCGAGTGGCCGTGGCCCGACCTGGAGGTGAAGGTCTTCCTCGCCGCGCGGTGGATCGGAGACGACCGGAGCCTCCGCCGACCGTTGCGCAGGCTCCTCCGGTGGCACAACCGCGAGCAGAACATCGGGTTCCTCGCGGCACTGGTGCGGCACGGCGTCGAGCTGCCCGACGGCATCGACGCCGCGGCGGTGCGGATTCTCGGCAGGCTCCTCGTCAAGCGCCCGCCGGACCGCTCTTGGCAGTTGTGGGCACAGTGGCTGAAGGACCTCTCCCGCCCTGCCGCGATCGCGGTGCTGCACGGGATCGTCGCCGACCGGTCGCAGGACGAGTACCGCAGGTACGAGGCAGCGCGATTCCTGCACGGATTCGCGCCGGACGAGGGACTTGACGCCGCGACGATCTTCGTCAGTGCTGTCGAGGTGGGTCAGCTCGCCCGGTTCGCTCTCGGCAGGGCGATCCACGAGTCCGACCCGGCCATGGGGATCGCGTTGTTCGTCGACCTCGCCGAAAGCGGGCAGGACAGTGTGCTGGCGGCACAGGCCATCGACTTCGTTACCACTCATGATCCTCACGTGGCGGTGGAGTTGCACGCAAGGATCGTGGCCGACGACAGCTACACCGACTACCGGCGGTTGGCCGCCGCGCGTGCGGCGGTCAGGGTGGGCACCCGCCGTGGAATCGACCTGATGTGCGTGCTTATCGGGTCGGTCGAGTCCGCGCCCGCCCGCGCGGAGGCGATCGCGGCCGTGCGGGCGGCGGACGAGCCTCGACTGGTCGCACTCCTGGAAACGGTGGCCCGCGATGGAAGACGGAAGTACGTCGCCCGATTCGAGGCCGCGTGGTACCTGTTCGAGCAGATGCGCCACGACCACCAGCTGCTCACCAGCCTCGTGGAGCCTCGCGGCTTCCCCGCCGAGATGCGAGTGAGGGCGGCGTTGACGATTCCGAACAGCACGCGTGGGGCTGACATCATCGAAGATGTCATCGAGTCGTTCGGCGCGGACGTGACCAAGCAGTTGTGGGCGATCGAACAACTGTGCAGGGCGTCGTTCCCCGCGGCTTCCCGCCATTACAAGCGCTTGGTGCGCGACGGCGACCAGCGCGACGAAACCAGGTTGCAGGCAGTGACCTCGGGGAGCAAGTACATGTCCACGGATGAGCTGGTAGGGCTCTACAAAGTGCTCGTGGACACCGCCGCCGACGACGCCACTCGGCTGGTCGCCGCGGAGAAGGCCGCGGCGGTGAGTCCGGGCGACGGGCGAAAACTGGTCACCGGGCTCGCCACGTCGGAATCCGTGCGGACGACCATCCGGGTGCAGGCGGCCGCTTCGATGGCCCGAAGGAGTTCCGACGAGGGCTTCACCGCCTACGCGTCCATCGCCAGGAGTTCTCGGGTACCCGTCGACACCAGGGTGTCCGCCTACCGGAAAGCGCGTGGACTCAAGTCGTCCCGGGCCGACGCGCTGCTGCGCCAACTCGTCCAAGGCGATCTTCCCGCGCAGACGAAGCTGGTCCTGATCAAGGATCTCGGCACCTCTGACGCCTGCTCGGCACTGGCCCGTCTGATCGACGATCGCGACGTTTCGCCGCAGGTCCGCTGGGACGCCACCCAGGCGTTGCTGGCCCGCGACCCGAAACGCGGGAACGCGGCCATGCGGGCGTTGGCCGGGGACGGGAACGCTCCGGGGTGGCTTCGGCGCCAGGCCCGCGCCGTGGTCGACGGTGGTTGACCGGTGTGCCGGTCAACCACCGTGAACCGGCCTAGACCTCGACCAGTCCCGCCAGGGCCTTCGGCAGCTGGCCTTGGTGGAGGACGCCGAGGCGTTGGGTGGCGCGGGTGAGGGCGACGTACAGTTCGGCCGCGCCGCGGGGGCCGTCGGCGAGGATGCGTTCCGGGTCCACGACCAGGACCGCGTCGAACTCCAGGCCCTTCGTCTCCGACGCGGGCACCGTGCCCGGCACGCCGGGTGGGCCGATGACCAGGCTGGTGCCCTCGCGGTCCGCTTCGGCGCGGACGAACTCCTCGATCGCGGCGGGCAGGTCGGCGGGACCGACCTGCCTCGACCACGGCTGGACGCCGCACGCGCGGACCGACTCCGGTGGCTGGACGCCCGGCGCGAAGTCGGCGAGCACCTCGGCGGCGACCGCCATGATCTCCGCCGGGGTGCGGTAGTTCACCGTCAGCGACCGGTACACCCAGCGGCCGGGCACGTACCGGTCGAGCATCGCGGCCCACGACGTCGCGCCCGCCTCCGACCGGCGCTGGGCCAGGTCGCCCACGACCGTGAAGGAGCGGCCGGGACAGCGGCGCATCAGCACGCGCCAGTCCATTTCGGACAGTTCCTGGGCCTCGTCGACGACGACGTGCCGGTAGGTCCAGTCGCGGTCCGCGGTGGCGCGTTCGACCAGCGTGCGCGTGTCGTGCTCGACGAACCGCTCGGCCAGGTCCTCGGCGTACAGCAGGTCCGTGGCGTACAGGTGGTCCTCGTCGTCCATCGAGTCCTGGCGGCCGACGAGGCTGTCCAGCACGGCGGCGGCGTGCTCGGCCGCGATCTTCCGCTCCCGCTCGGCCGCCCGGTCGTCGGACTGGTCGCGGCCCAGCAGGTCGACCAGCTCGTCGAGCAGCGGCACGTCCGACACCGTCCACGCGCTGCCCTCGGCCCGCAGCAACGCCTGGTCCGCACCGGCCGCGCGCAGCCGTTCGGGGGACGTGTAAAGCCCCTCCAGCAACGTTTCCGGCGTCAGCAGCGGCCAGAGGTCGTCGAGCGCGGCGGTGAACTTCTCGTCCGCCGCCAGTTCCGCGAGCAGCTGCTTGCGCGTCTGCTCCCACGCCGTGCGGTCCGACCGGGACAGCCAGCCCTTGCCGATCCGGGTCATCGTCCGCTCGGTCAGCACGTAGGTGACGATCTCGGTGAACACCGACCGGGCCTCGTTGTGCGGCTGCCCGCTCTGCCGCGCCTCGTCCCTGGCCCACTCCGCGGTGGCGGCGTCGATCCGGGCGGTCACGCCCCCGAGTTCCACCTCCACCGGCACCTCCGGCAGCCGCTGCCGGTCGGCGACGGCGGCCTTGAGCACGTCCAGGATCTTCAACGACCCCTTGAGCCGCACCGCCTCCGGCGTGTCCTCGGCCGTCGTCCGCAGACCGGGCACGAGGTCGCCGGTGGTCGAGAACACCACGTCGGACTCGCCCAACGACGGCAGCACGCGGCCGATGTGGTTCAGGAACGCCGGGTTCGGCCCGACGACGAGCACGCCGTGCCGTTCCATCCGCTCCCGCTGCGTGTACAGCAGGTACGCCACGCGGTGCAGCGCCACCACGGTCTTCCCGGTGCCCGGCCCACCCTCGATCACCAGCACGCCGGGGTGGTCGAGCCGGATGATCTCGTCCTGCTCGGCCTGGATCGTCGCCACGATGTCGCGCATGCCCTCGCCACGCGGCGCGTTGACCGCCGCGAGCAGCGCCGCGTCACCGCCTGCCGAGCTGTCCGGACGGCCGAGCACCTCGTCGGTGAAGTCGACGACCTGCCGTCCCCGCGTGTGGAACTGGCGGCGTCGCCGCATGTTCTCCGGCGACGCCCCGGTGGCGGTGTAGAACGGGCGGGACGCGGGCGCCCGCCAGTCCAGCAGCACCGGCTCGTAGTCGTTCTCCTCGTCGAACAGGCCGATCCGGCCGATGTAGGAGCGCTCGCCGGTCAGCGTGTCCAACCGGCCGAAGCACAGCCCGTTGCTGCCGAAGTCCAGCCGCTTCAACTCCTTGGCCGACGCGCGCACCTGGTCGTCGCGCTCCATCGGCGTCCCGCCGGTGCCCCCGAGCGCCGAGGTGTACTCGCCCTTCACCCGCGCGCGGTCGGCGTCGAGCCTCGTGTAGAGCCCGGCGACGTACTCGCGCTCGGACCGCAGTTCCTCTTCGTACCCCTGAGTCGACACAGGCCCCTCACAACGTTGAACGACGATCGAGTCCGGCGACCCCGCGCGGCTCACGCGGGCTGCCCTTCTCGTGTGACGGTGTCGACCAGCAGCCGCGCGGCCACCGCCGCCCCGTCGGTGCGGATCGTGCCGGCCACGGTCGCGGCCCGCTCACGCGTCCCCGGCGACAGGGCCGTCCGGAGGGCGGAAGTCAGGGAAGCGGCGGTCGGCGTCGGCCCGTCGTGCGCCACGCCGACGCCCAGGTCGGCCACCCGGCCCGCCCAGTACGGCTGGTCCGCGAGCTGCGGCACCACCACTTGGGGCACGCCCGCCCGCGTGGCCGTGGTCGTGGTGCCCGCGCCGCCGTGGTGCACGACGGCGGCCACCCGGCCGAACAGCGCCTGCTGGTTGACCTCGCCGACGACGAAGCAGTCGTCGAGGCCGTCGACCGCGTCCAGCCCGGCCCAGCCGCGCTGCACGACCACGCGGCGGCCCACTGCCCGGACCGCCGCGACGGCGACCGCGGCCACGTCCGCCGACCCGTGCATCGGCATGCTGCCGAACCCCACGAACACCGGCCGCTCCCCGGCGTCCAGGAACGCCACCAGGTCGGCGGGCAGCGGGCGTTCGTACGGCAGGATCCACGCCCCGGTCTGCACCACGTCGAAGTACGCGGGCTCGCGCCACGGGTCGAGCACCGGGTCCGTCGCCAGCCACGGCCGGTCGCCCAGCACGTAGTGGCGGACGTCGGCCACCGGCGGCAGGCCGTTCGCGGCCCGGTTGGAGTTGAGCGCCTCGCCGAACAGCGCGTTGACCGTCAGCGCGTCCAGGTCCCACAGCACCTGGCTGTCCGTCTCGTCCGCGGGCAGCGACCTGCCCGGATACGCCAGCGGCCGGTGGTGCGGCGACGGCAGCGTGAGCTGCTGGAACGTCACCGACACCGCCCGGACGCCCACCTTCTCCGCGACCGACAGCGCGCCCGCCACCGTGGGCAGCACGCCGGTCACCACCATCGCGTCGCACTCCCGCGCCACCTCGGTGACCACCTCGAACTGGTCGGCGATCAACGCCGCCGCGCGTTCGGGCAGCCCCGACGGCGGTGGCGCCGACCTCGTCAGCTCGCTCGCCGACGGGCCGAACGGCACCAGCGGCACGCCGACGCCCGCCAGTCGTTCGGCGAAGTCCGGCGGCGCGCACATCACCACCTCAACGCCGAGGGCCCGCAGTTCCACCGCGAGGCCCATCAGCGGCTCGACGTCCCCCCGAGATCCGTACGTCGACAACAACACTCGCACTCGGCGACTCCCCGTTTCCCCTGGTACCAGGCTTAGGACGGAGATTGTGCGGCACAGACGGGGCCTTGCCGCAAGCCCCCCGGTGCGCTATAAGTTGAACATGGAGAGGAGTGTTCACCCCTCCTCCCGGCCCCCGGAATGGCGGTCCGCGTGAATCCGTCGGAAAATCCGCCCGTCCCGATGTAGAGAACCCGTCGTGTGGTCCGTCCTTCTGGTGACGGCGCCGACACCGGCGCGGCGGAGCGCGAGGAGAACCACCATGCCGAAGTTCATGCTGCTGATGAGCTACGGGAAGATCGAGGGTGTGGAGCCGATCACCAGCTGGGCTCCCGGTGACATCAAGGCGCACATCGACTTCCAGCAGGCGCTCGGCCAGGAGTTGACCGACAAGGGCGAACTGGTCGACGCCCAGGGCCTCGCCGGTCCCGAGGTCGCGAAGATCGTGGTGTTCAAGGGCGAGGGCGCGCCGGTCGTGACGGACGGGCCGTTCCCGGAGTCGAAGGAGTTCCTCGCGGGCTACTGGACGGTCGACGTGGAGACGCTGGACCGCGCGCTGGAGATCGCCGCGCAGGCGTCCGCGGCGCCCGGCCCCGGCGGTGCGCCGATCGGCCAGGAGATCGAGGTGCGCGAGGTGATGAGCGCGCCCAGCGTCGAGCAGTGACCGCCCGCGTGGAGGACCTGCTGCGCAAGGTCGCGCCGCAGGTCCTCGGCGTGGTGGTGCGCCGGTTCGGCGACTTCGCCGCCGCCGAGGACGCCGTGCAGGAGGCGCTGCTGGCCGCGGCGCTGCACTGGCCGGTCGACGGCGTGCCGGACAACCCGCGCGGCTGGCTGGTGCAGGCCGCCGTGCGGCGGATGACCGACCAGTTCCGCAGCGACCAGGCCCGACGCCGCCGCGAGGACGTGGCAGCGGCGCTCGAACCGCCGCCCGCCGACGTGGCCGACCGCGACGACACCCTGGTCCTGCTGTTCCTGTGCTGCCACCCCGCGCTGACCTCGGCGTCCGCGATCGCGTTGACGCTGCGCGCGGTCGCGGGCCTGACGACCGCCGAGATCGCCAACGCGTTCCTGGTCCCCGAGGCCACGATGGCGCAGCGCATCAGCCGCGCCAAGCAGCGCGTGAAGGCCTCCGGGGTCCCGTTCGCGATGCCCGTGGGCGACGAGCGCGCACCCCGCCTGCGCTCGGTGCTGCACGTCCTCTACCTGCTGTTCAACGAGGGCTACACCAGCAGCATCGGCCACGAGCTGCACCGCGGCGAACTCTCCACCGAGGCCATCCGTCTCACGCGAGCCGTCCACGCCGTCCTACCGGACGACGGCGAGGTCGCGGGCCTGCTCGCGCTTATGCTCCTCACCGACGCCCGCCGCCCCGCCCGCACCGCACCGGACGGCTCCTTGATCTCGTTGGAGGACCAGGACCGCACGCTCTGGGACCACGAGCGGATCGTCGAGGGCGTCGCACTGGTCACCAGCGCCCTGTCGAAGGGCCTCGTGGGCGAGTACCAGCTCCAGGCCGCCATCGCCGCCGTCCACGACGACGCCGCCCACGCGTCCGACACCGACTGGCCGGAGATCCTCGGCCTGTACGGGCTGCTGGAACGGATGACCGGCAACCCCATGGTGGCCCTGAACCGCGCCGTCGCCGTGGCGATGGTCCACGGCCCGCACCTCGGCCTGAAACTCCTGGACGCCGTCGCCGACCGCCTGGAAGGCCACTACCGCCTGGACGCCGTCCGCGCCCACCTGCACGAGATGGCCGGGGACGTGGCGTCGGCCATCACCCACTACCGCGCGGCGGCCGCCCGGACGGCGAGCACGCCGGAGCGGAACTACCTGGTGATGCGGGCGGCGAGGCTGGGGGAGGGGTGACTCAGTCGCGGCCCACCCAGGTCGCGACGCAGGCCTCGTTGCCCTCGGCGTCGGCCAGTACCCACCACATCGGGGCGTGGGTGTCGCTGACGACGTGGCCGCCCGCGGCGACCGCCGCCGCCACGCGGTCCTCGGCCAGGTCGTGGGGGACGGCGACGTCGATGTGGAGGCGGTTGCGCTCGTCGCGTGGAGCGCCCATCTCCTGGAACCAGAAGCACGGGCCGCGGCCCTGCGGGTCGACCAGGTCCTCGGGGCCGAGGTCCTGGTAGCCGAGGACGGCTCGCCAGAACGGGCGGACCTCGAAGCCGACCAAGGCGTCGATGGTGACCTGGACGGTCTTCACGGCGCTCGGGTCGGGGGTGAGGCCGAGGGAGCGGGCCGCCAGGGAGATCTCCTGGGCGAGGGTGATGTCGTGTTCGGCGAACCCGCCCGCGGTGGCCGCGGGGAGGGACACGGTCACGCCGTCGGAGCGCAGGTCGACGTCCGGGGCGTGGTCCAGTTCGGCGGCCAGTTCGCCGATCGCGATCACCAGGTCGAGGCCCTGGGCGAAGGAACCGGCGCGGAAGTGGGCGCACGCGGCGGCGAACACGACCCGCCAGTCGCGCACGCCGTCGGAGGCGTGGAACTGCTCCGGTGTGATCCGCTCGGTCATGTCACCACCCCGGATCGAGGGTAACGGCGGCGACCGCGTCAGCGCAGGAAAGTCGCCAGGGTCGTGGTGACCCACGCCGGGTCGTCGAGCCACGGGAAGTGGCCGCCGGTCGGCAGGGTGTGGAGGGTCGCGGTGGGGAACAGGGCGGCGTACTCGGCGATGACACGGGCGGGGGTCGCCATGTCCTTCCCGCCCGCGACCACCAGCACCTCGGCGGTCAACGCGGTGAGCGCCGCGCGGGTGGCGGGCGGGTCGAAGGCGCCTTCGGCGACGTAGGCCGCGGCGGCCTCGGGGTGGCGGCGGTCGGCCGCGTGGTGGGCACGGGCCGCGTCGTCCCAGCGGCCGTAGGTGAACGGGACGATGGCCTCCCAGTCGTCCGGCCCGGCCTGGCCCGCGGTGATGCGGTCGAGCGCCGCCGACACCGCCTCGAACGACGGCTCGTCGGCCCGGTGGAGCATCACGGCGCGGCGGTCGTCGGCGGTGGCCGCGAGACCGAGGGCGAAGGTGCTCGGCGTGAGCAGCACGAGCCGCCCGATCCGCGACGGGTGGCGGGTCGCGTGCAGGACGGCGAGGTTCGCGCCCGCGGAGTGGCCCAGCAGGTCCATCCGGTCGAGGCCGAGGTGCTCGCGCAGCGCCTCCACGTCGTCGACTTGGCGGTCGCAGCGGTAGGACGCGGGGTCGGCGGGCGTGCCGGACCCGCCGGTGCCGCGCAGGTCGAGGCGGATCAGCGTCCGGTGCGCGGACAGGCCGCCGAGGTCGCCGAGGTACTCCGAGTCGAGCATCGGGCCACCCGGAAGGCACACCATCGGCGGCCCCTCGCCGAGGGCGGTGTACGCGAGTTCGACGCCGTCACGGGCCGGGAAGGTGGGCATCGGCGGATCATCGCAGCGGCGTCCCGGCCGGACAATCGACTTTCAGCGGGCCGCTGACCGGTAGGTCGCCGGGTCGTGGCCCGCCTCGCGGAGCGCCTCCTCCAGGCCGCGCAGCGCGAGCCGGTCGGCGTGCTCGTTGCCCGGATCCCCGGCGTGCCCCTTCACCCAGTGCCACTCGACCGTGTGACGTTGCACGGCCTTCTCCAGCAGCACCCAGAGGTCCGCGTTCTTCACCGGCTGCTTCGCCGCGGTGCGCCAGCCGTTGGCCTTCCACTTCGGCAGCCACTCCAGGATGCCGTTGCGGACGTACGTGCTGTCGGTGAACAGCCGCACGGTCACGGGCCGCTTGAGGTGGTCCAACGCCCGGATCGGGGCGGTCAGCTCCATCCGGTTGTTCGTGGTCTCGGTCGCCTCGCCGCCGCACAGCTCCTTCTCGTGCGCGCCGTACCGCAGCACCGCGCCCCACCCTCCCGGTCCGGGGTTGGTCCAGCAGGCGCCGTCGGTGTAGATGTCCACGATCTGGTCCACGGCCGCAATCTACCGCCGTTTCCGGTAATCTCGGCCGCGGGTCGAGAGGCGCTGCAACGGACCACAGGTCCGCCACGCTCGTTCCCGCTTCCGGTCAGCAAGGGCGCCTCCACCCCTGTGGAGGCTGCCCGTGAGCGACCTGCGTGACCTGCTGGATCGGCGTATCGCGGTCCTCGACGGCGCCTGGGGCACCATGCTCCAGGGCGCGGGACTGACCGAGGCCGATTACAAGGCGGACCGGTTCCAGAACCACACGCACGACGTGACCGGCGACCCCGACCTGCTGAACCTCACCCGGCCGGACGTCATCCTCGACGTGCACCGGCAGTACCTCGCCGCGGGCGCGGACATCACGACGACGAACACCTTCACCGCCACCAGCATCGGCCAAGCCGACTACGGCCTCCAGGGCCTGGTGCGGGAGATGAACGTGGCGGGCGCGCGGCTCGCCCGCCAGGCCGCGGACGAGTTCGGCGGCCGGTTCGTCGCGGGCTCGATCGGCCCGCTCAACGTCACGCTGTCGCTGTCGCCGCGGGTCGAGGACCCGGCGTACCGCGCCGTGTCGTTCGACCAGGTCCGCGACACCTACGCCGAGCAGATCTCCGCGCTCGTCGAGGGCGGCGTCGACCTGCTGCTGATCGAGACGATCTTCGACACGCTCAACGCGAAGGCCGCCATCGCCGCGGCCCGCGAGGTCGCGCCGGACCTGCCGCTGTGGATCTCGGTGACCATCGTGGACCTCTCCGGGCGCACGCTGTCCGGCCAGACGGTCGAGGCGTTCTGGAGCGCGATCGAGCACGCGAAGCCGTTGGTGGTCGGCGTGAACTGCTCGCTGGGCGCCGAGGAGATGAGGCCGCACGTCGCCGAGCTGGCGCGCTTCGCGGACACCTACACGGCGTGCCACCCCAACGCCGGCCTGCCCAACGCGTTCGGCGGCTACGACGAGACGCCGGAGCAGACCGCCGCGCTGCTCAAGGACTTCGCCGAGCAGGGCATGGTCAACATCGCGGGCGGCTGCTGCGGCACGTCCCCCGCGCACATCGAGAAGATCGCCCAGGCCGTGGCGGGGCTCGCGCCGCGGGTCGTGCCCGCGTCACCGGAGCGCACCCGGTTCAGCGGCCTGGAGCCGTTCGCGATCGGCCCGGACACCGGGTTCGTGATGATCGGCGAGCGCACGAACGTGACGGGCTCGGCGAAGTTCCGCCGCCTCATCGAGGGCGACAACCACCAGGCGGCCGTGGACGTGGCGCTGGAGCAGGTGCGCGGCGGCGCGAACCTCCTCGACGTCAACATGGACGCCGACCTGCTCGACAGCGAGCAGGCGATGACCACGTTCCTCAACCTCATCGCGACCGAGCCCGAGGTCGCGCGCATCCCCGTGATGATCGACAGCTCGCGGTGGTCCGTGCTCGAAGCGGGCCTGAAGTGCGTGCAGGGCAAGGGGGTCGTGAACTCCATCAGCCTCAAGGAGGGCGAGGAGCCCTTCCTGGAGCAGGCCCGGCGCATCCGCGACTACGGCGCGGGCGTGGTCGTGATGGCGTTCGACGAGCAGGGCCAGGCCGACACGACCGAGCGCAAGGTGTCGATCTGCGGCCGCGCGTACGACCTGTTGACGCAGCAGGCCGGGTTCCCGCCCGAGGACATCGTGTTCGACCCGAACGTCCTCGCGGTCGCGACCGGCATCGCCGAGCACAACGGGTACGCCAAGGCGTTCATCGACGCGCTGCCGCTGATCAAGCAGCGGTGTCCCGGCGTGCACATCAGCGGCGGCATCTCGAACCTGTCGTTCTCCTTCCGCGGCAACGACGTCGTGCGCGAGGCCATGCACTCGGCGTTCCTATTCCACGCCGTGCAGGTCGGCTTGGACATGGGCATCGTCAACGCCGGCCAGCTCGCGGTCTACCAGGACATCCCGGCTGACCTGCTGGAACTGGTCGAGGACGTGCTGTTCGACCGCCGCGAGGACGCGACCGACCGGCTGGTGACGTTCGCCGAGACCGTCAGCGGCTCGGGCACCAAGCGCGTGGTCGACCTGGCGTGGCGCGAGGCGTCCGTGCAGGACCGGCTCGCGCACGCGCTGGTGCACGGCATCGTCGACTTCATCGAGGCCGACACCGAGGAGGCGCGGCTGATCATGGACCGGCCCCTCCAGGTGATCGAGGGGCCGCTGATGGACGGCATGAAGATCGTCGGCGACCTGTTCGGCGCGGGCAAGATGTTCCTGCCGCAGGTGGTGAAGAGCGCGCGCGTGATGAAGCGCTCGGTCGCGTACCTGGAGCCGTTCATGGAGGCGGAGAAGGAACTCGCGCGCCAGGAGGGCCGGGTCGAGGTCAGCCGCGGGCAGGGCAAGGTCGTGCTCGCCACGGTCAAGGGCGACGTGCACGACATCGGCAAGAACATCGTCGGCGTCGTGCTGGGCTGCAACAACTACGAGGTGATCGACCTCGGCGTGATGGTGCCCGCCTCCGTCATCCTGGACACCGCGGTCGCCGAGAACGCCGACGCCGTCGGCCTTTCCGGGCTGATCACGCCGTCGCTGGACGAGATGGTCACCGTCGCCAAGGAGATGGAGCGCCGCGGCCTGAAGCTGCCGCTGCTCATCGGCGGCGCGACCACGTCCCGCCAGCACACCGCCGTCCGCATCGCGCCCGCGTACGAGCACACCACCGTCCACGTGCTCGACGCGTCACGGGTCGTCGGCGTGGTCTCGGACCTGCTGGACGACGAGCGCGCCGAGGCGCTGGCCGTCAGCAACCGCTCGGACCAGGCGGTCCTGCGGGAGCAGCACGAGAACAAGAAGCGCCAGCCCATGCTGTCGCTGGCGGAGGCCCGCGCGAACCGCGAGGTCGTGGAGTTCGGCGAGCTGCCCGTGCCCGCCTTCACCGGTCTGCGTCTCGTGGAACCCGACCTGCCCGCGCTGCGCGCCATGATCGACTGGCAGTTCCTGTTCCTGGCGTGGGAGCTGAAGGGCAAGTACCCGGCGATCCTCGACCAGCCCGTGGCGCGCGAGCTGTTCGACGACGCGAACACGCTGCTGGACCAGATCATCGCGAACGGCTCGTTCCAGGCCCGCGGCGCGTACGGCTACTGGCCCGCGCACTCGGACGGTGACGACATCGTCCTGGACAACGGCGTCCACTTCCCGATGCTGCGCCAGCAGACCGTGAAGCCCCTGAGCCGCCCGAACCGCTGCCTGTCCGACTACATCGCCCCGTCCGGCGACCACATCGGCGGCTTCGCCGTGGCGATCCACGGCGCGGAAACCCTTGCGGCGCACTACGAATCGCTGCAAGACGACTACCGGGCCATCATGGTGAAGGCCTTGGCCGACCGCCTGGCCGAGGCGTTCGCCGAGTACATCCACCTGGAAGCCCGCCGCAACTGGTTCGAGCCCGACGCGCAGCCGCTCCTGGAGGACCTGCACGCGGAGCGCTTCCGCGGCATCCGCCCGGCCCTGGGCTACCCGGCGTCCCCGGACCACAGCGAGAAGGTCGAACTGTTCGACCTGCTGGACGCCAAGTCGTTGGGGATGGGCCTGACGACGTCGTTCGCGATGACCCCGGCGGCCAGCGTGAGCGGCCTGATCTTCGCCCACGAGGCGTCGCGGTACTTCACCGTCGCCCGCCTGGGCAAGGACCAGATCGAGGACTACGCCGTGCGGCGCGGGATGCCGGTCGACGAGGTCGAACGCTGGCTGCGCCCCAACCTGTCCTACGAACCCAAGTGAGCTGACGCCCGCCGCGCAATCCCCTCAACCTGACGCCAGTAGGGGTGGCCATCACCCGGCAGGGCTGCCCGGCGTGCGGCGCCGGGATGCCCCCAGGGGATGGCGCGGTGGTCGGTTCAGGGGGACGGGTGGCTGGAGACCAGGGAGGCGGCGGTGATGCGGAGCTTGAACGGCTCGGAGAGGAACACCTCCTCGTCACCGACGGACAGCGCCACCTCCTCGTAGACGCCGTCGCGCAGCGCGAGGCAACGCAGGTGGGGTTCCTCGGTGTCGACGAGCCAGTAGTTGGGGCAGCCCGCCTGCTGGAGCCGGGCGCGTTTGAGTTCCAGGTCGACGAGACGGGTGCTCTTGGAGTGGACCTCGACGGCGAGCACGGGCGGGCCCATGAGGGCGCGGGTGGTGAAGGCCGTCCGGTAGCCGATCACGATGTCGGGGATGAACACCGTGTCCTCGGCGAGGACCACGTCGAGGGGCGCGGGGAGGACTTCCATGTCGTCGGGGCACTCGGCGGTGAGCGCGACCAGCAGTCTCGCGACTGCGCGCTGGTGCACCGGGCGGGGTGACGGGCTCACGATGAGCACCCCGTCCGACAGTTCGTAGCGGTGCCCGTCATCTGGCATCGACTCCAGGTCAACCCTAGTCAGCGGCCTGCCGCTGGTGAACGCGGGAATATGTCCCATCGTGAGCGCCCTTCGTGGACATTTCCACTGTCGATGCGAGGAGCCGGTGGTAGCCATTAGACCGGACTTGCCGCCACCGCACGACCTGACGCACTCGGATGGCCGATCGGCGCGACCGCGGCGCGGAGGAGTCGTTCGTCTCGGTCGCCCACGGCGACGTGCCCTTGGCCCGGTCGGATCAGTCTGCACGACCATTGGGGTGAGGGTGGGGGGTAAGGCTGATTCCAGACGACGATTCGGTAAATTCTTTGCGCGCAGCGCAACATCGCCGCCTGTGCGCGGTGACAGCAGCATAGCCGGAACGTGGTCCCCGAGGGAACAACCGGTGACCAGCGTCTCGGAAGTCGTTGTGGGACAACGACTACGTCTGCCGGTGCCGACTCGGGATGCCTTCGGCCACCCGCCACTGCTCGTCGCACGTGGCGCACTCGGGCCAACAGCCGTCGGGCCACGCCGGGGGCGGTTCCGCCGGGATGTCGAGGGGCAGGCCGCACAACGTCAGGGCGTGGTCGCCGGGGCCCAGCGCCACGGTCACGGCGTGGCGGTTCCCGTCGTGGGGGATCCACCGGTACGGGCGCATCGGATTCCTCCGATCTGGTCGGGAAAAGAGGACCGCCGGGGGCGTGCGGGCCCCCGGCGGTCGCGGTCCTAGGGCGCGATTCCCTTGACGCCCTGCCACTCCCACAGCAGCGACTGCAACGGGGTCAGCGCGGGCCAGTGGGTGCCGCCGGGGCGGGCGTTCACCCGTGACGCGTAGGACTTCGGGGTGTACGTCGGGTTGAAGAAGCACCCCTTGCCGTACTTGGCGTCGTTGGCCGGGCAGGCCGCCGCGACGGACGCCGGGGTGGGCTTGCGGCCGGTGCGCTCCCACGTCGCCAACGCCTTCAGCGCGCTCGCGTACTCGGAGTCGCTGAGGGCGCTGTGCTCGGTCTCGGTGGTGAACGTCTGCACCAGGTTCTGCCGCCACCCCAGCGAGGCCCGGTACGCCGCCTCGTGCTCCACGAACGCCGTCGGGTCGCCGATGGCGTGCATCGTCAGCACCGGGACGTTCACCGTGCCGGTGATGTCGCTGTCGTACGACAGGTCGCGGGCGGCCGACGGGTCGGCGGAGAACCGCTCCACGCCGGCGTTCAGGGCGGCGTCGTCGTGCGACCCGGAGTAGCGGACACCCTTGTTGCTGAACGGGTTCCGGTCGCCGAGCCGGTTGTGGACGATGTCGCGGAACGTGAACGTCGCGAAGTTCAGGTGCGACGCCAGCGCGCTCTCCACGATGTGCGTGACCCCGAGGATGTCGTCCAGGTTCCGCTGCTGCGCGGGCGTCCGGGTCGCCGGGGTCGTGAGGCCGGTGCACTCGTCCAGCCGCGCCCGCAGGCCCGCGCTGGTCATCGTGGAGTCCGGCCGCAACCCCTGCCACAGCGGGTACTGCGGCTCGGTCGGCCTCGGGTGGTTGCCGCAGTAGTACTGGTAGACCACGCGCAGGTCCACGCGGTAGTCGTAGCCGCGCGACCCGCCCGCCAGCACGCCGCTGGTGAGCAGCACGGCGTCGTAGGAGAACGGGTACAGCTCGGCGGTCTTGGCCGCCACGTTCCCGCCCCACGACTGGCCGTGCAGGAACGTCTTGCGCGGCTTGCCGAACTTGGCGATGACCAGCTTGCGCAGGTTCTCGGTGTCGGCGGCCGCCATGCGCGTGCCGTACCCGCCGCGCCGGTAGGACGACCCGGCCCACAGGTAGCCCTCGCGGACCATGACCGACCAGCGGGTCAGGTCGTCGGTCGTGCGGGCGGGCGTGGGAGCGCCGAGATCGGGTCCGCCGTGCGAGTGCACGACCAGGGAGCCGTTCCACGCCTTGGGCATGGCGATCGTGTAGTAAGCGCCGTTGACGTCCTGGCCGCCGTAGCAGGTGGTGTCCGCGGGCAGCGCCGTCGGGCAGGCGGTGACCTCCGGGCCTGTCGCGGCGGACGCGGGGGAGGCGAGACCCAGGGCGAGAACGACGCCCAGTGCTCCGGCCAGTGCGGCTCTCACAGGAGGACCTCCTCGTGACTCGGGCGCCTCGTCGCGCCGTCGCGCACATGGTCGACCTCCGCGACCGCCGGGGTCCACGGTGAGGCGCAAAACTTGGGGTTCGTCTGACGTCAGTCCTCGGCGCCGCCGGGATCGGCGGCCCCGTCCCGCTCGTCGCGCTCGGCCCACTCCAGCAGCGGGGCCAGCGAGAACGGCGCGTCGTCGATGCCCGCGTGCAGGTCGCCGAGCGCCGCGAACCGCGCGGGCACCGTGGCGATCGTGAAGTCCCGCGGGTCCACTTCGTCCACTTCGTCCCACCCGATCGGGGTGGACACGGTCCCCTCGGCCTTGCCGCGCACCGAGTACGCGGCGGCGATCGTGTGGTCGCGGGCGTTCTGGTTGTAGTCCACGAACAGCTTCCGCGGGTCGCGGTCCTTGCGCCACCACGTGGTCGTCACGTCGTCCGGCGTCCGCCGCTCCACCTCGCGGGCGAACGCCAGCGCGGCCCGCCGCACGTCCGCGAACCCCCACTCCGGCCGGATCCGCACGTACACGTGCAGCCCCGCGCCACCGGACGTCTTCGGCCACCCGACCGCGCCCAGCTCGTCCAGCACCTCGTGCGCGACGTGCGCGACCCGCCGCACCGTCGCGAAGTCGCAGTCCGGCATCGGGTCCAGGTCGATCCGCCACTCGTCGGGCTTCTCGGTGTCCGCGCGCCGCGAGTTCCACGGGTGGAACTCCACGGCTGACATCTGCACCGACCACACCACGTCCGCCAGGTGCGTCACGCACAGCTCGTCCGCGTGCCGGTTGTAGCGCGGGAACTTCACCCGCACCGTCTGCACCCACGGCGGCGCCCCGTGCGGCAGCCGCTTCTGGTGCACCTTCTCCCCGTCCACGCCGTCCGGGAACCGGTGCGTCATGCACGGCCGCTCGCGCAGCGCCCGCACGATCCCCTCACCGACGCCCAGGTAGTACCGGGCCAGGTCGAGCTTCGTCTCACCGCGCGCGGAGAAGTACACGCGGTCCGGGTTGGAGATCCGCACGGTCCGGTCGCCGACTTCCAGCTCCACCGCCGGAGACCCGCTCTTGCCAGCCATGCCGGTCAACCTAACCCGGATTCAGCCGGTCAGCTCGCGCAGAACGGCCAGCAGCGCCTCCAGCGCCCCCGCGAACGCGGCCTTCGACGACGCCCCGTAACCGACGACCACCCCACCGCGCCGCCGCTCCTGGTCCATCCACAACGGGCTCAGCGCCTCCACGCGAAGCGAGTGACGCCCCGCCACCGAGGCCAGCGAGGCCTCCGCGTCCAGCGACAACGGCACGACCAGGTGCAACCCCGCCGAGATCCCGCTCACCGGCAGCCCGGCGGGCAACGCGGCGACCAGCCGATCCCGCCGGGACCGGTACTCCACCCTCGACCGCCGCACGTGCCGGTCGTACGCACCGGACGAGATCAACTCCGCGAGCACCAGCTGGTCCACCGTCGGAGGCCGAGCCCCACTGCTCTCCACGGCCGCCACCACCGGCTCGACCAGCCGCCCCGGCAGCACCAACCACGCCAACCGCAACGAGGGCGCCAACGTCTTGCTGGCCGTCCCCGCGTACACGACCTGCTCCGGCGCCAACGCCTGCAACGCCCCGACCCGCTGCCGGTCGAACCGGAACTCCCCGTCGTAGTCGTCCTCGACCACCACCGCCCCGGACCGCACCAACGCCGTCCGCCGGGCAGGAGCCAACGTCACCCCCAGCGGAAAGTGGTGCGCGGGCGTGACGACAACAGCCGGACTGTCCAGTTCGGACACCCGCACCCCATCGCCATCCACCGGAACCCCGACCACCCGCTGCCCAGCCCCGGCCGCGAGATCACGGAACCGCGCGTACGACGGATCCTCGAACGCCATCGACGACAACCCCAGGTCCACCAACACCCGCCCCAACACCGTGATGGCGTGCGTGAACCCGGCACACACCACGATCCGCCGAGGATCAGCCCGCACCCCCCGACTACGCCCGAGGTAAACGGCCAGCGTCTCCCGCAGCACAGCCGAGCCTGCCGGATCCCCGTAGTCGAACACCTCGTGAGGCGCCCGCTGCACCACCCGCTTGGTAGCCGCCAACCACTGCTCACGCGGAAAGAGCGACGGGTCAGGCCGTCCGGGCTCCAGCGTCCACCGAGGCGCACCGACCACCGGAATCCGAGCCGGCTCAACCAGCAACTCGCCCCCACCGTCCGCCACCCGAGTAGGCGCACCCTGACTCGTGACCAGATACCCCTCAGCGGCCAGATCGGCATAAACCCTGGTCACCGTCCCACGAGCAACCCCAAGATCATGAGCCAACGCCCGAGTCGACGGCACCACGACCCCAGCCCGCCACCGCCCGTCCCGAATGGCCTTCCGCACAGCCTCAGCCAGCCCCCGCCGCCCACCACCGGGCACCCAATCAAGGTGAGCGTCCACCGAACTGGCCCACGATCCCGTCATGGAACTGGACCATACGCGTGGACCAGTTCGGTCTATCGTCGAAGACGTGTCCCAGCGAATCCAAATGAGCCCAGGCCTGGCAGGCCCCTACAAAGCCATGATCGCCCTGGAAGGCGAGGTAGTCCGCGCCGCAAGGGAAAGCGGCCTGGAGAAGCCGCTGCTGGAGCTCGTCAAGATCAGAGCGTCCCAACTCAACGGCTGCGCCTTCTGCCTGGACATGCACACCAGGGACGCCATCAAGGGCGGTGAAACCCTACGCCGCATCTTCGTCCTGAACGCCTGGCGCGAAACAGAACTCTTCACCCCACAAGAACGCGCAGCCCTGGAAGTCACGGAAGCGGTAACCCAACTCTCCACCACCAGGGACCTGCCAGACGACATCTACGACCGGGCAACAGCAGTCTTCACCGAACAGCAGTACCAATCACTGATCTGGGCAGTAGTGGCAATCAACGCCTGGAACCGCCTAGCAGTCCCCAGCCACGCCCTCCTGCCCTAACAACCCGCGCCCCCAATACAAGCGGACGCACCCAACCAGCCCACCGCCCGAACAGACCCCTCCCTGCACCCCGATCCGAAGCGCCTTCGCACTCCTTCCGCTTTGTCAAGGCATCTTTCCCGCCTTGACAAAGCGGAAGGAGTGTTGAAATAATTGCGCGAGCGGGGTGTAGGGCAGAACCTCGCGCCCCGGCAACCGCATCGGACTCTCGGCGCTAGACCAGCCCCCGATACGGCCGAAAGAACTCCCGCAGCTCAGCCGCGTACAACTCCGGCTCCTCGAACGCCGCGAAGTGCCCACCCCGGTCGACTTCACTCACCCAAGCAAGGTTCGTAGTCCGCTCCAAATAAGCCCGAGGCGGCGTAAGAAACTCCCGAGCGAACAACGAGAACCCCGACGGCACCTCCACCCGCCTCCCGTACTCCTCCGCCGAGATCCCAGCGTTGGCCCGGTACATCCGCATGGCCGACCCAATGGTCCCGGTCACCCAGTAGATCATCACGTTCGTCAAGATCTCGTCCTTGGTGAAGCTCTTCTCCACATCCCCACCGCAGTCGCTCCACGCCCGCATCTTCTCCAGGATCCACGCCGCCAACCCCACCGGCGAATCGCTCAACCCGAACGCCACCGTCTGCGGCCGAGTCACCTGCATCGCCGCGAACGCCCCCTCCGTCCGACTCCACGCAGGCCAAGCGGCAAACCACTCCCGCTCTTCCTCCGTCAACGCCGCCAGATCCCCACCAAAAGCAGGCAACCCAGGATCCGTCCGATGCACCGCCACCACCCGCTCGGGATGATCCAAAGCCAGGAACCGACTCACCTGCCCCCCGACATCCCCACCGGCCGCCCCAAACCGCTCATACCCCAGCGTCCGCATCAACGACGCCCACATCCCCGCCACCGCACGGGAATCAAGCGGCGCACCGCCAGGCCGATCCGAATACCCGTACCCGGGCATGTCCGGCACGACCACGTCGAACGCATCCGCCGGATCACCCCCGTACGCGCCGGGATCGGTCAGCATCGGGATCACCTTCGAGAACCGCCAGAACGAATCCGGCCACCCGTGGCTGAGCACCAACGGCATCGCACTCCACGGCGGTGCAACAGCCTTCGCGTGCACGAAGTGAATCCCCACCCCGTCCACGGAAGCCCGGAACCGCGGCAACTCCCCGAGCGCCGCTTCCCGCGCCTCCCAGTCGAACCCGTCGATCCAGTACTCGACGAGTTCACGCAGGTAGCCAAGATCAGTGCCAAGCGACCATCCAGCGTCTTCAGGCGCATCCGGCCACCGCGTCATCCGCAGTCGCGTACGCAGGTCCTCCATCACGTCCGGGGCGGTCCGAGGGGCAAACGGCACGGGGTCTTTCCCACTGTTCGACACCAGCAAAAGCTATAGCCGGTGTCGCAACCCTGTCAACACCAGTATCCGGCTACACTGGTGTCATGCCCGGAGCGGACCTCACCCTGGTCGAGCAGTTCCTCAACACCCTCGACACCCGCACGTTCACCTGGCACGGCCGGAAACAAGTCCCCACCGACCAGCTCACCTCTCCAGAGGCCTTGGCCACCTGGCTGCACGACCACGACCTCCTCCCCGAGAACCACCACCTGGGCCCCTCCGACCTGACCACCGCCCTCACCCTCCGCACAGCCCTACGAGCCGCCCTCGCCGACTCCGACGACACGAAAGCCGTGCAGGCACTGGCGAACTTCCCCCTGCACCTGACCCCGGACCCCGACGGCCACCTGCGCCTCACCGCCACCAGCGAGGTCCCCGGCCTGGACGTCATCGTCGAAACGGTCGCCACGAGCGTGGCCGGCTCCGGCTGGCACCGGCTGAAGCTGTGCTCCTCCCCGGAGTGCCGCTGGGCCTTCTACGACACCTCCCGCAACGGCGGCGGCCGCTGGTGCCGGATGGTGGCGTGCGGCAACCGCACCAAGACCCGCGCCTACCGCGCCCGCACGAACGCCGACCAGGACGCGAGTTGACGTTCGTCCGCGGCCTCGAACTGTCACGCCGCTTCTACCGCGAGGCCGTGGAACCGTTGCTGAGCAAGCACTTCGGCGACCTGCCACACAGCGCGGCGCGCATCGGCCCAGGATCGGAGGTCGTCGGGTTCGACACGGCCCGCTCGACCGACCACGACTGGGGCCCGCGCGTGCAGCTGTTCGTGGAGTCGGCGGCCCCCGAGATCACCACGATGCTGTCGCACCACCTGCCGAAGACGTTCCTCGGCTACCCCACGCACTTCGCGGGCGACGGCCCGGTGCTGGTCATGGCGGAGACCGACGGCCCGGTGCGCCACCGGGTCGACGTCCTCCCGTTCGGCCGGTGGGCCGACGACCACCTCGGGTTCGACCCCCGCGAGCCGGTCGCCCTGACCGACTGGCTGGGCACACCCACCCAGGCCTTGGCGGAAGCAACCGCGGGCGCGGTGTTCCACGACGGCCTCGGCGACCTGGCGGCGGCACGGGCCAGGCTGCGCTGGTACCCGGACGACGTGTGGCGGTACGTGCTGGCGTGCCAGTGGCGGCGGATCTCCCAGGAGGAGGCGTTCGTCGGCCGGTGTGGCGAGGTCGGCGACGAGCTGGGGTCGGCCGTCGTGGCGGCTCGGCTGGTGCGCGACCTGATGCGCCTCTGCCTGCTGCTGGACCGCCGCTATCCGTTGTACAGCAAGTGGTTGGGCAGCCAGTTCGCCGCGCTGACCGAGCGGCCGAACCTCCGGCCGGTGCTGGCCGCGACCGGCTGGCACGACCGCGAACGCCACCTCGCCCGCGCCTACGAGTTCGTCGCGTCCTGGCAGAACGACCTCGGGCTCGCGGCCCCGGTCGACCCGACCACCCGCCCGTACCACGACCGCCCGTTTCGGGTGCTGCACGCGGAGCGGTTCGCGGACGCCCTGCGGGCCGCCATCACCGACCCGGAGGTCGCCGCGCTGTCCTGGCGGGGCGCGGTCGACCAGCACGTCGACAACACCGACGCCCTGATCGACCGGTGACTACTCCTCGCGCCGGGCCTTGGCCCGCCGCTTGCCCTCGTGCATCGCCTGCACGCGGGCGACCGGGATGGTGTGGCCCTCGGCGACCAGGTCGTCCGGCAGCTTCTGCGGCGCGGGCATCGACTCGGCCCACGGGTCGCGGTCGCCGAGCAGCGCGGCGGCCGTGCGGAGGGTGAAGTCGGCGGGGGACACCCGGTCCAGGTCGTCCCACGCCAGCGGGAACGACACCGGCGCGCCCGGCCGCAGCCGAGGGCTGTACGCGGCGGCGACGGTCGCGCCGCCCGCGCGGGTCGAGTCCAGGAACACCTTGCCGTGCCGGTCCTCCACGATGAACGCCGTCGTCGCCACGTCCGGGTCCAGCCGCTCGGCCCGCGCGGCGAGCGCCCGGCACGCCGCGGCCACGTCGTCCGACGGCAGGTCGGTGATCGGCACGAACACGTGCACGCCCTTGGCCCCGCTGGTCTTCACCGCGCCTTCCAGACCGGAGTCCGTCAACGCCTGCCGCACGAGGTGCGCGGCCCGCACGGCCAAGTGGAAGGCGTCCTCCTCCGGCGGGTCGAGGTCGAGCACCAGGTGCGTCGGGTGGTTCCACTGGTCGCGCGGGTACAGCGTCGGGTGGTACTCGACGGCCCGCTGGTTCGCGAACCACAGCAGGGTGCGCTTGTCGTCGCACACGCCGTAGGAGATCTCCCGCTTGGACGCCTCGGCCCAGATCGGCTGCCTGCGCACCCACTCCGGCGTGTACTTCGGCAGGTTCTTCTGCATGAACGGCGCCTGCCCCGGCCGGACCCGCATCACCGACAGCGGCCGGTCGGCCAGCACCGGGACGATCTTGTCCGCCACCGCGTCCAGGTAGTCGACGAGGTCCCGCTTGGTCGCCTCGGACCCGTCGAACAACGGCTGGTCCAGGTTGGTCAGCGCGACGCCGTCCCGTTCCTCCGAGGTGCTCATCGGCCCACCTTCCCCGCCCCGGCCGCGTCCGGCAACTCCCAGGCCAGGTCGAGTTCGGCGGTCGGGTAGCGCGTGTGGCGCCCGGCGCGCGCCAACTGCTCGTAGTACGGCGTGACGACGTCGGCGACCGGGCGGTAGCGCCGCACGAGCGCGGCGGCGGCCTCCGGGAGCGGGTCGAGGTTCCGGCCGACCCAGCCGAGCAGGTGCGTGACCGTGTAGCAGCGGTCGTAGTTGTGGTGCGCGGCGAAGAACTCCGCCTCGGCAGGGGAAAGGGCGAAGCGCGAGCTGATCGCCAGCCCGAAATCGGCGAAGTAGAGCCGCTCACCGTCGGTCAGCAGGTTGTCGAAGTGCGCGTCGAAGTGCAGCACCCCCTTCGACCCGAGGAACTCCACGCCCGCGCGCAGCTCACGGTGCACGAAGTCGACGGCCTCACCGGACCGCTGCTCCAACAGCCACTCGTGCACGGTTTGCGGCACGAACTCCAGGAACAGCACCAACTGCGCGGACGCCCGCCGCAGCGCCTCCAGCCGCGCCCGCACCCCGTCCGACCCGCCCCAGTAGGCGATCGTCCGCTCCAGGTCGTCGACCGCGGGCGACGACCCCGGCAGCACCCGCCAGTGGTGCAGCAGCGGAAACCCGCCGTGCTCACCGCCGAGCACCCACTCGGTGGTCATCTCGTGCGCGGCCAACTCCCGCCACGCCCCGAACCCCGCCGACCCGACCCCGTACTGGTAGAACGTCGGCAGCCCGAACAGGTTCGCCGTCGACCGGGGGTGCTCCAGCTCCAGGTCCGTCACCGGCACCTTCTTCACGAACACCCGAACGCCCTCGACGTCGAGCACGGCGGACGACCCACCGATCCCCGCCCCCAACGACGTGGCCCCGTCCAGCACCACCGCCAACGCCCGGTCGTCCAGCCTGCCCAACGCCTCGGCCACGGCGTGGTGCGCGGTCACCCGCATCGCTTCCCCCAGCCTCGCGTCCGACACCTCGTCGGGCTTCAGCTTGCCGTAGGCGTCGTGCCGGCCGGAACGAAGGGACCACTGCATACGCGGATGTATCTCTCCGCTATGCGGCGACCTGGTTGGGTTTCCGTGTCGTCGACACTCCAGGGCGGGTTAGGGATATGCACTACGTCGGACTGTCCTGCCGCTGCCTCGTCGGTGTCGTGTTCCTGATCTCCTTCGCGTCCAAGATCACGCCGACGTCGTTCGGGGCTTTCGTCGCGTCGCTGAAAGCGATGCGGATCTTGCCCGAACGCTTGGTGAGGGCGTCCGCCCTGGGAGTGGTCTGCGCCGAGTTCGCCGTTTTCGCCTTGCTCACGTGGACGTCCAGCGCGCGGGCGGGCGCACTGCTGGCGGCAGTGCTGGTCGGTGTCTTCTCCGCCGCCATCGCGGTCGCGCTGGTGGGGAAAACGGCCGCACCGTGCCGGTGCTTCGGTCCGGTCGGCGGGCAGTTGGGCGTCCGGCACATCGCGCGCAACGCGCTTCTCCTGCTCGCCGCGTGCGTCGTGGCGCGTCATGGGGCGATCCCACCCGCGGAACCCGCTGTCGCTGTGGCAGCCGCGGGCGCGGGCGTGGTCGGGGCTCTGTTGTTGATCGGGTTCGACCTCGTGGTCGAGCTGTTCGGCCCGTCGCGCTCGGCGGCGTGAGTACTGGAGGGGGACTGCCATGGCACATCTGATCGGGTTGGTCGTCGTCGGCTTGATGGGAATCTTTAACCTGCTGCTCGCCTACGGGCTGGTTCGCAGGACGCGCGACCACGCTGAGCTGCTCGCGCGGCTGTCGGACGTGGCAGGAGGTCGGTCGAGCGCAGGCGCGATCGCCGACGTGGGCACCAGGGTGTCGACCTTCCGCTCGAGGACGGAGGACGGCGAGGTGGTCGATCGAGACCGGCTGTCGGCGTGGACGCTGGTCGGGTTCTTCTCTACGGGCTGCTCGC